>NZ_JASKYT010000175.1:0-15036 GCF_041028275.1 Streptomyces sp. PU-14G | reverse complement strand
CCTCGGGGCGCGGATCGGGGCGGCGGTGCGTTCGGCCATCTCCGCGAACTCGCCACCGGGCGCGCACTCGTGCGGGACGGCACCGATCGAGGCCGAACGTCGGCGGCGGGTGTGCGACCTGCGCTGCCCGGTGTTCGCACAGTGAACTATCGTTCGTTCCCGAACGCCCGGTGAGTCTCTTCCGGGCGCGAGGCCTTGTCAATGGGTGCCGCACCCGGGAGACCGCGCCCGTGGCCCCGTCGGACACGTGCCGGGAGCGAGACGTGACGCCGCCCGCCCCGTGAGGACTTCGGAGGACCGCATGCCACGCAGCGCAGCGACCCCACCGCCCGCACCGCCCAGGCCCTCCCCGCCGCGGACCGCGCCCGGTGGAGAGGCCGTGGCCACCGTGGAGCGCGGGCTGACGGTCCTCGGCGCCCTCGCGGCCACGCCCGGCGGCCGGCTCAGCCGCGCGGAGCTCGTGCGCATCTGTCCGCTCGCCCGCGCCACCCTCGACCGCGTCGCCGCCACCCTCGTCCGCCTCGGGCACCTGCGCGCCGAGGGGACCGACCTCCGACTGACGCCCCGCGTCCTGGAGTTCGGCAACGCCTACCTGGCCGCGAGCACCCTGTCCGGGGCGCTGGGCCCGCACGCCCACCGGCTCGCCGACGAGCTGGACGAGTCGGTCTCCGTGGCCGTCCCCGACCGCGACGGTGTGCGCTTCGTCATCCAGTGCCCGCGGCGGCGCGCCATGGCCGTCGCCTTCCACATCGGTGACCTGCTGCCAGCCGAACGCTGCGCGCCCGGCGCCCTGTTCGCCGCCCAGTGGGACCAGGCCACGTGGCGGCGCTGGCGGCAGCGCCTGACCGAGGACCCGCACGCCGCGGGGTTCCTCGCCCTGCCGCCGCGCCGCGGCCCGTGGCAGGCGCCAGGGGCCGAGGAGTTCACGGCCCGCGTCGCCGAGGCCCGCGAGGCCGGCGCAGCCGTCGACGACCAGCTCGTCGAACCCGGGCTCGTCGCCGTCGCGCTGCCCGTGTACGGACCCGACGCGGCGCTGGTCTGCGCCGTCAGCGTCGTCAGCCACACCAGCAGACACACCGCGGACAGCCTCACCGCCCACGCGCTGCCCCGGCTGCGCGCCTGCGCCGCGACGATGCGCGAGACGCTCGCCACGTCCCTCCGCGGGGCGCCGGCGCCGGCAGCCGCACATCCCCCGGCGCCGGACCCCGCACCCACCCAGGCGGCGGCCCTGCGGGCGGTCAAGGACGAAGTCGGGCCCGGCTTCCTCCAGTCGCTCGCCCGCGGCCTCGCCGTCCTGTCCGCACTGCGCGCTCCCGGAGGCCTGTCCCTCACCCAGGTCGCCGCGGACACCGGCCTCTCCCGGGCGACCGCCCGCCGCTTCCTGCACGCGCTGCGGCACCTCGGCTACGTGGGCGCGGGCGCCGACGAGACCCGTTTCGTCCCGTTGCCCAGGACGCTGGGGCTCGGCTTCGCCACCCACGCGGGCCTCACGTTCGAGCGGATCGCCACCCCGCACCTGGCCGAACTCGTCGGCCGCGTCCACGACTCGGCCTCGATCGCCGTACTGGACGGCACCGACATCCGCTACGTGGCACGCGTCGCCGCCACCCGCATCATGGGCGTCGACCTCGGTGTGGGCACCCGGCTGCCCGCGTACGCCGCCGCGATGGGCCGGGTCCTGCTCGCGGGGCTGGACCGCCGGGACGCCGCCGACCGGCTGGCCCGCTCGGCGCCGGAGCCGCTGACCAGCCGCACCCTCACTCGGCAGGCGGACCTGACCGCCGCTCTGGAAGCCGCACGGCGGGACGGTCACGCCCTGGTCGACCAGGAACTGGAGGAGGGTTTGCGTTCCCTCGCCGTTCCCCTCCGCGACCGCCACGGCCGGGTGGTCGCCGCCCTCAACGTCGCCGCGCACGCCGCGCAGCGCACCCCGGACGAACTGCGCACCGCCGTCCTGCCCGAACTGCGCTCGACGGCCCGCCGGATCGAGACGGACCTCGCTGCCGCGACGGAGTACCTGGTGGCGGGGGCGGTCACCGGCGCGCCGTAGCGAGGCCGCTTCCCCGGTTCCCAGGCTTCCCGTCCCGGCCGTGCTCAGCCCCGGCGGCAGGCGGCCGTCAGCGCGGCGAGCAGGCCCACCGGATCGTGCAGGACGAGAGCCCCGTCCTCGACGACCCGGCGGGTGCCGGGGTCCACCGGCTCTGTGGCCGCCCACGACGGCGTACCGATCCCGAACTCCACCTCCAGCCCCGAGGACGTCGCAAAGCGGCGCTCCTGAATGGCGCCCCACCAGCGGGTACGTACGGGCAGCGGCAGCCCGAGCCCGCGTGCCCAGGCGTCGCCGCCGAAGGCGGACACGTCGGCCACCAGCAGGACGAGATCGATGTCCGAGCTCGTTCGTGCCGCGCCCCGGGCGCAGGAGCCGACCAGCAGCAGCCCGGCCACGTCCGCGCGGGAGGCCGCCCAGGCGGTCACCCTGGCGACCACGCCGCCGATCTCGGCGACGCGCGCGGCGGGCAGGTCAGGGCCGGGGGTCGGGAGAGGCGGATGGCTCATGCGGGGAGCCTACGGGCGCAGGCGGCGGACAGCCCGCGGGCTGCCGCCCCGCTTCCGGCCGCCCGCGGGCTGCCGCCTCGCTTCCGGCCGCCCGCGGGCTCCCCGCTGCCGGCGCTCGCGTGGGGCGGCCCGTGGTCAGCGGCTCGCGTAGGGCAGCAGCCCCATCTCCCTGGCGTTCTTGATGGCGGTGGCGAGCCGGCGCTGCTGTTGGGCCGTGACGCGGGTGACGCGGCGGCTGCGGATCTTGCCGCGGTCGGAGATGAACTTCCGCAGCAGGTCGGTGTCCTTGTAGTCGATGTAGGTGATGCCCGCGGCGTCCAGCGGGTTGGGACGGGGACGCTGCGGCTTGCGGCCGGTGGTACGGCGGGACATGGGGCCTCCATGAGGGACGGCACGAGAAGGGGAGGGGGCGACGGTCAGGGGACGGGGGAGAGGAGCGCGTCGAAAGCGGCCGGGAGCCGCTTCCAGCCCTCGCGGCCCGCGGCGTACTCGGCGTCGCTGAGCAGGCAGGCGTCGAGGAGCCCGGTCAGGCCCTCGCGGTCCAGCCCCGGCGAGGTGAAGACGAGGTGCTGGCAGCGGTCGCCGTTCTCGTGGTGCCAGTCCAAGGAGGCGGCTGCGCGGCGCACGGGCGGCACCATCTCCCACGCGGCGTCCGGCAGCGAGGCGAGCCAGGGCCCCGCCTCCTCCACGCACAGCGCGCCTCCGGCCGCGTCCCAGGACAGGAGGGTGTCGGGCCGGTCGGCGAGCCAGAACCGGCCGCGGCTGCGGGCGGCGGCGCAGCTGAGGTCCTCCAGTGCCTGGTAGAGCCGTTCGGGATGGAAGGGCCGGTCCGCGTGCCAGACGAGGGTGGCCACTCCCGCCTCCTCGGCCTCCTGGGGCAGCCGGGCGCAGGACGGGTGCTGGGCGGCGGCGGCGTCCGCCACGTCGAACCCGGCGAAGACGAGCGGGGTCAGCTCCGGCGTGCCCAGCGGGACCTGACGGGCCGTGGGGTGCAGCTGGGCCAGGAGCGCCCGGTCCTCGTCGTCGGCTTCCCGGCCGTCGACCAGCGCGAGGACGGGCGCGTACTCCAGCTGTCGCGCGAAGGTGTCCGCGACCGTGCGCTGGTCGGTGGTGGCCGCGGCCAGACCGGCCTCCGCGAGGTCGTCCCCGCTCGCGAGGCAGGGCAGCACCAGGGCCGGGTCGACGGCGGTGACCACCTGCGTCACACGCAGCGTCCGCCCGCCGTGGGAGGCGACGACCTCGGCCATCGCCTTGGGCTCCACCGAGTCCCACAGCTCCACCACAGCCACCCGCGCGGAGCCCGCCAGCCGCCTCAGCTCAGGCACGAGATCCTCCCGCAGGGCGCAGCAGGCGCAGTCGTTGACCAGTGGCGCCTCGCCGACGTCGATCGTGCCGGTGCGGTCGCGCACGACGCGGGTCACCGTGCCGCGGGCCGCGGAGGCGAGATCGTGGTGGAGGGACACGCTTCCCGGCACGCTGCGCAGCAGCCAGGTGACCACGCGCCTGCGGGCTTCGGCGTGCATGCCCGCCACGAGCACGACGGGCAGCGGCTTCGTCTCCTCGGGCACCTGGTCCGGTGCTTCTTCCGGCTTCCCGCCTGTCATCGGCCGCCTCCACAGCGGCCGTAGCGGCGCTCGAAGCGCTCCACGCGCCCGGCACTGTCCACGACGCGTGCGGCGCCGGTGTGGAAGGGGTGGCTGCGGGAGGAGATCTCGACGTCCACCACGGGGTAGGTGCGGCCGTCCTCCCATTCCACGGTCTGCTCGCTGGTGAGCGTCGAGCGGGTCAGGAAGGCGAAGTCCGCGCTCTTGTCGCGGAAGACGACGGGGCCGTAGGCGGGATGGATTCCGGGCTTCATGGGTGTCCTTCCTCGTGTCCGGGTCAGCGCTCTTCGCGGAAGTCGACGTGCCTGCGGGCACGCGGGTCGTACTTGCGCAGTGTCAGCCGGTCGGGGTCGTTCCGCCGGTTCTTGCGGGTCACGTAGGTGTAGCCGGTGCCGGCGGTGGAGCGGAGCTTGATCAGGGGGCGTAGTTCGTCGCGAGCCATGGCGGCCACTATATTGTTAATGGAAATCATTTCCAACTAGAGACCGCGAGAGGTAGGTAACACCCGTGTCCGCCCACTGCCAGCTCACCGGAGCCCGACCGCGGCCGGGTCTGATGGCGAAGAAGAGCAAGATCGCAAAGAACGAGCAGCGCCGGCAGACCGTCGCCCGGTACGCCGCGCGGCGGGCCGAGTTGCGCGAGATCGTGCGCAGGCCGTCCAGTACGGACGCCGAACGGCGCAGTGCCCAGGCGGAGTTGCGGCGCCAGCCGCGCGACGCCAGTGCGACCAGGGTGCGCAACAGGGACAGCGTGGACGGCCGCCCCCGCGGCCACCTGAGGGCCTTCGGCCTCTCCCGGGTCCGCTTCCGCGAGCAGGCGCACGCCGGATACCTGCCGGGGGTCACCAAGTCCTCCTGGTGAGACGGCGTGCCCACGCCTCGTGCACACGCCGCCAGGGGCCGCTCCGGTGGAGCGGCCCCTGGGGGTCGGCCGGCCTCGCGGCCCGGCCACGACGCGGAGGGATCATCCTTGGAGGTTCGGAAGGGCCACTCCGCGTCGGCTTGGGGAACTGCCGGCGAACCGGTCAGTCGTTCTGCATCGGGCCGAACGTGAAGATCACCGAGTCGCTCACGACGTGGTCGTCGTCCGAGACGTTGACGGACGTCCACTTCTTGTGGACGTCCTTGTGGACCCAGTTGTACTCGTCCCCGCCGCAGGCCGAGGCCGCCGTGGTGCCGGCGGCGGCCAAGCCGAAGGCGGCGATGCCGACCGCGAGGGAGCGCGTCAGGGTGCGCATGCGCATGAAAACCTCCGTGGAGATCACGAAAGAACAAGGACGGGTCCATCGTCACCGCCTCGCCGGGCATTACAGAGCAATATATGAAGGACACGGCATAACGGACCCGAATGGCCGCCTCGGCTTCCGCTCACGGAGCCGCCTCGGCTCCCGTCCCCGAAACCGCTTCGGTTCCCGCTCTCGGAGAGGCTTCGGTGCCCCTTCCCCGGCCGTCGGCGGGCCGGGAGGCGAAGGGGAGACACCGCCGATCGGGTGAGTCGCCGCCCGTTGGGCGTGGCGACGGTATGCCCGGTTCGGGTAGCGGTGCACCCTTGTGCGCGTCTTGGTCCACAGAACAAGGAGGATCGCCATGCGCATCCGTACCGCGGTTGTCGCCTCCGGCCTGGCCGCCACCACCGTCCTCGGCGGCGCGAGCGCGGCGTTCGCCGACGCGGGCGCCCAGGGCGGAGCGACGAACTCGCCGGGCGTGCTCTCCGGCAACGTCGTGCAGGTCCCGGTCCACATCCCCATCAACGTGTGCGGCAACACCGTCGACATCATCGGGCTCCTGAACCCCGCGTTCGGCAACTTCTGCTACAACGACTGACACCGCCCCGCGCGGTACCGGAGGCGGGTTCTCCGCTCTCCCGCGGGCTCTCCGTTGTCAGTCGAGCGCCCCGCCGGCAACACCGGCGGGGCGCTCGCGCGTGCGCGTCCCCGGTCGCGGGGCCGTGGCAGGGAGCGGCGGACGCGCTCCGGAGGGGCGCGGGGGAACTGCTCCCCTCAGCCAACCCCCCACCCGCGGACCGCACGCCACGGACAGTGGCTCCCCCTTGCCGGAGCAAGAGCGGCAGGGGAAGCCCTGCCCCGGCCGCAGGGGAAGTCCCGTCCCGGGCGGGGTCGCAGGGGCGCCTACCCCCGGCGGCCCCGTACGTCGCCGGGGACCGGCTCCTTGCGGAGGAACGCGGCGCGCAGCGCGTGGTGCGGGGCGCCCGGGTCGAACAGGACGCGGTGCATGGCGGCCAGTTCCTGGTCGCGGTACGAGGCCAGTGGTTCGGCCGCCTCGTCACGGGCCCTGTTGGCCTTCTTGACGGCCAGCCGCTGGTGGGTGGCCGGGTCCACGGCCAGCGCAGCCGCCAGCTCGGCCACGCGCGGGGCGAACTCGCTCGGCGCGGTCGGCAGCACCCGGTCCACCAGGCCGATGCGGCGCGCGGTGGCCGCGCTCATCGGCTCGGCGTCCCGCATCAGCGCTTCGGTGATCTCCGGGCCGACCCGGCGGGGCAGCGTGTAGGTCCACAGCTCGGAGCCCGGCAGTCCCATGAGCCGGTAGTGCGGGTTGAGGACGGTGCCCGCCCTGCACCACACCTCGTCGGCGGCGGCGGCCAGCATGGCGCCGCCTGCCGCGGCGTTGCCGCCGAGCGCGGCGACCACCAGCCGGTCCGTGGTGGTCAGTACCGCCTCGACCACGTCGTCGATCGCCTGGATGTTGGCCCAGCCCTCGGCCGCGGAGTCCCGGGCCGCCTCGATGACGCCGAGGTGGATGCCGTTGGAGAAGAAGTCGCGCGCACCGCCGAGCACCACCACCCGGGTCGGACGGGTGCAGGCGTACCGGTAGGCGGCCAGCAGCCGTCGGCACTGGACGGTGCTCATCGCGCCGCCGGGGAAGGAGAAGTGCACGTACCCGACGCCGTCCCGCTCCCGGTAGCGGATCTCGGAGTAGGTGAGGCGTTCCGGGGCGAGTTCGAGCGGTGCCGGGCGCTCGGGCACGTCCGGCAGCCGCTCACCCAGCGCCAGCGTGGCGGGCAGCTTGAACGTCGCACGGCCGCCGGGGGCGCGCACCGGGCGCAGCTGGGGGATCCAGACCGCACCGTCCACCGTGGCCCGGCAGATGGCGCCCGCCCGGGTGGCGACGATCTCTCCCGGTGTGCCGTGCAGTTGGTCCTCGAGGTGGCCGCCGTGCAGGTACCACTCGGCTCCCAGCAGTTCGTCGCGCACCCCGGGCTGCGAGTCGGCGGCCCGCAGGGTGCGCAGCACGGCGATCGTCCCGTCCGAGCGCCAGTCGATGCGGCGCTCGGACTGCCGCACGACCGGCCGCACCGTCGGCGTGAGGTCCCGTTGCGAGCGCGGGCGGTGGCTGCCGGTGGCGAACCGGGCCAGTGCGCTGCGGACCGCTTCGAGGGCCGCGTCGGAGACCTCGCCGCGGTACAGGTCGCTCTTGGCGACGCCGCTGGGCACCGTGCACTCGGCGGAGGCCCAGATGTCGCCGGCGTCCATCTCCGCCTCGGCCTGGAGCACGGTCACGCCCCAGCGGGTACGCCCCTCGGCCACGGCCCGGTCGAGGGAGGAGGGGCCGCGGTCGCCGGGCGGCCCCGGGTGGACGATCAGGCAGGTGTACCGCGACCAGACGTCCTCGGGGACGGCGGTCCGCAGCATCGGCGCGACCACCAGCTCCGGCTCGTACCCGGCGACCGCGTGCCGCACGTCGTCGGCGTCGCGCACCACCTCGGTCGCGACGGTGTGCCGGGCGTCCCGCAGTTCGGCCTGGACCCGCTGGGTCAGGCTGTTGAAGGCGCTCGCGATGAGCAGGATCCGCACCACGACCTCCTGGTGGTTGTTGGGTGAGCTGTCGGCAGGTGTCCTGGCGGACTGGCGGACTGGCGGACTGGTGGACCGGCGGACACGTTCCTCTGCGGTTCAGCAGATCCGGGGCAGTTGTTCGCCCAGCGGCAGGTCCACGACTCTGTGGCCGCCGAGACCGGTGCGGGCGACGACCGTGCCGGGGTGCTCCTCGACGCACTCGCCGATCACCGCGGCCTCGGCGCCCAGGGGGTGGGCACGCATGGCGGCGAGTACGGCGTCCGCCTCGGCACGTGGCACGAAGGCCAGGAGCTTTCCCTCGTTCGCGACGTACAGCGGGTCCAGACCCAGCATCGAGCAGGCGTTCGCCACCGCGTCGGGGACCGGCACCGCGCGTTCCCGCAGCACCACGCCCACCGAGGCGGCCGACGCGATCTCGTTGAGGGCGGCGGCGACACCCCCGCGTGTGGGGTCGCGGAGCGCGTGCACGTTGCGGGTGACGGCGAGCATGCTCTCCACAAGGCCGCCCAGTGCCGCGCAGTCGCTCTCGATGGCGACCTCGAACCGCAGCCCCTCGCGCTTGCTGAGCACCGCCACGCCGTGCGCGCCGATCGGGCCGCTGACGAGCACCACGTCGCCGGGGCGTGCGCGCTGCGGCCGGATGTCGACCCCCTCGGGGATCAGCCCGATACCGGCCGTGTTCAGGTAGATGCCGTCGCCGCGCCCGGCCTCGACGACCTTGGTGTCCCCGGTGGCGACCTCCACCCCCGCGGTGCGGGCCGCGGCGCCCAGCGCCTCGGCGACCCGCGCCACCGTGGCGATCTCCACGCCCTCCTCCAGGATGAACCCGCAGGACAGGTAGGCGGGGCGGGCCCCGCTCATCGCCAGGTCGTTGACCGTGCCGTTGACGGCCAGGTCGCCGATGCTGGCGCCGGGGAAGAACAGTGGCCGCACCACGAAGGAGTCGGTGGAGAAGGCCAGCCGGGCGCCGCCGAGCTTAAGCGCGGCGGAGTCGGCGAGCGTGGACAGCGCCCGGCCACCGAACGCCGGGGCGAAGACGTGCTCCACCAGCTCCGCCGAGAGCGCTCCGCCTCCGCCGTGGCCCATGACGACCCGCCGCTGTCCGCGCAGTGGCGCGGGGCACGTCCAGCCGGAGAAGTCGAGCGCGGGGGAGGCGGGGGAGAGGGTGTCCGCCGCGGGCCCGGCGGTCTCGGTACTAGTCAACGCTGCTCGCCTCCAGTGGTGCGGTCGTCGTCCCGCCGAGCCGGCGGTAGAGGTAGTAGGCGGCGCAGGCACCCTCGCTGGAGACCATCGTGGCGCCCAGCGGGGTGCGCGGGGTGCAGGTGGTGCCGAACGCCTCGCACTCGTGCGGTTTCAACAGCCCCTGCAACACCTCGCCGCTGCGGCAGGCCGCCGGCTCCCTGGTGGTGACGCCTTCCACGGAGAACCGGTACTCCGCGTCCCAGGCGCGGTAGCGGGGCGCCAGCCGCCAGCCGCTGCCGGGGATGACGCCGATACCGCGCCAGCCGCGGTCGCACGGTGCGAAGACCTGATCCAGCATGGCCTTGGCCGCCGTGTTGCCCTGCGCGACCACCGCGCGCGGGTAGGCGTTCTCGACGGTGTGCCGCCCGCTCTCCAACTGCCGTACGGCGCGCCGCACCCCCTCCAGGATGTCCAGCGGCTCGAACCCGGTGACGACGATGGGAACCCCGAACCGGTCGGCCAGCGCCGGATACTCGTCCGTCCCCATGACGCTGCACACGTGCCCCGCCGCCAAGAACGCCTGCACCCGGCACTGAGCGGAGCTCATGATCGCCTCAATGGCGGGCGGCACCCGCACGTGGGAGACGAGCAGACTGAAGTTGCGCACCCCCTGCTCGGCCGCCTGGTGGACGGCCATGGCGTTGGGCGGGGCCGTGGTCTCGAAACCGATGCCGAAGAAGACCACCTCGCGCCCGGGGTTCTCCCGGGCGATCCGCAGCGCGTCCAGCGGCGAGTAGACGACGCGGACGTCGCCGCCCTCCGACCTGACCTGGAAGAGATCGCGCCCGGTGCCTGGCACCCGCAGCATGTCGCCGAACGAGCAGAAGATGACATCGGGCCGCGAGGCGATCTCCAGCGCCTTGTCGATCAGTTCGAGCGGGGTGACGCAGACCGGGCAGCCGGGGCCGTGGATCAGTTCGAGTCCGTCGGGAAGGAGTTGGTCGATGCCGTGCCGGATGATCGAGTGGGTCTGCCCGCCGCACACCTCCATCAGCGCCCACGGGCGGGTGACGGTGGCGTGGATGTCCTCCAGCAGCCGCCGGGCCAGCCGCGGGTCGGAGAACTCGTCGATGTACTTCACAGCCGCACCTCCCGCTGCCCGCCGGGCACGGACGGCTCGCCGCCGCCCCGCCGCGCCTCCTCGGCCGCCCGCCACGGGTCGCCGAACTCCTCTTCCAGCAGCCCCAGCCCCTGAAAGAGCGCCAGGGTCTGCCGGGCCGACTCCTCGTCCAGCCGCTGCAGAGCGAATCCGACGTGCACGATGGTGTATTCGCCGACCCGAAGGTCGGGCACGTACGCGAGGCACACCTCCTTGACCACGCCACCGAAATCGACGGACGCCATGCGGGTGCCGTCACGCTCCTCGATGTCCAGAACCTTGCCGGGTACCGCCAGGCACATGGGCTCGTTCTCCTCGTTCGACGGTCGGGTCAGTGGGCCGCGACCAGGAGCTGGCCCAAGGCCAGCCCGCCGTCGCCGGGCGGGACGATCCTGTGGCGCAGCACCGTGAAGCCGTCGCCGCGCAGCCCGCGCGCACAGGCCTCGGACAGCAGCGCGTTGGCGAACACCCCGCCGGTCAGCGCCACGGTCTCCACCCCGTGCCGCTCGCGGACCGCCGCGCAGGCGCGCAGCACCAGCGCGGTGACCGCCGCGTGGAAGCGCGCCGCCATCAGCTCCCGTGCCGCGCCCGCCCGCAGGTCCGCGACGACGGCGGCCAGCAGCGGCCCCGGGTCGGCGAGCAGCGGTCCGCCGCCGGTGGGGGAGCGCAGCGCGAACGCGTAGGCACCGGGGTCAGGGGCGGAACAGGCCGCCGCCGCGGCCTCCAGCTCGATGGCGGCCTGCGCCTCGTATCCGGCGTGCCGGCACACGCCGATCAGCGCGGACACCGCGTCGAACAGCCGCCCCATGCTGGAGGTCGGCACGCAGTGCAGGCCGCGGTCCAGCTGCCGCGCCAGCACCCGCAGCTCCGCCTCGGAGCGGCCCTGCGCGCACGGCAGGTCCGCGTCCCAGGCCAGTCCCGCCGCCCACAGCTGGGCGAGCGCCATCCGCCAGGGGTGGCGTACGGCGGCGTCACCGCCGGGCAGCGGCGCGTAGCGCAGCTGGGCGACGCGGGTGGAGCGGTCGTAGTCGGCGAGCAGGAACTCCCCGCCCCAGACGGCGCCGTCGTCGCCGTATCCCGTGCCGTCGAAGGCGACGCCCAGCACGGGGGACGAGCCGTCCAGCCCGTTCTCGGCCATCACCGAGGCGACGTGCGCGTGGTGGTGCTGGACCCGGCGCAGCGGCCGGTCGCCCGCGGCTCCCTCGGCCCACCGGGTGGACCGGTAGCCGGGGTGCGGGTCGGCGGCCAGCAGCTGCGGGGCGACGCCGGTGAGGCTCGCCAGATGCTCCCCCGCCCGCTCGAAGGTCCGCAGCGTGGCCAGGTCGTCCAGGTCCCCGATGTGGGCCGACAGCCAGGCGCGCCGCCCCTCGCCCAGGCCGAGGACGTTCTTCAGGTCTCCGCCCACGGCCAGCGCCGGCCGCACCGGAACGGGCAGCGGCACCGGCACCGGCGCGTACCCGCGCGAGCGGCGCACCGGCAGCACCTCACCGTCCACGACACGCACCACCGAGTCGTCGCACGGGACGTGGATCGGGCGGTCGTGGGTGAGGAAGGCGTCCGCGAGAGGCGCCAGCCGCTCCAATGCCTCGTCCTCGTCCCAGGCGAGGGGCTCGCCCCCCAGGTTGCCGCTGGTCATCACCAGCAGCCGGGGTCCCGGCGGATCACCGGGCAGCCCGAGCAGCAGGTGGTGCAGCGGGGTGTAGGCCAGCATGACGCCCAGGTCGGGGCTGCACGGCGCCACGGCGGCGGCGAGGCCGCGCTCCGCCCCGGGGAGGCCGCGCTCCGCCCCGGGGAGGCGCCTGCGCAGCAGCACGATGGGACGGCGATCGCCGGCCAGCACGGCCCGCTCGCGCGGACCGACGGCGGCGAACGCCTCGACGTCCGCCGGGTCGCGGGCCATCACCGCGAACGGCTTGTCCCCGCGCGCTTTGCGACGGCGCAGCAGCCGCACGCTCTCCTCGTCCGCCGCGTCGCACGCCAGGTGGTAGCCCCCCAGGCCCTTCACGGCGACGACGGCGCCCCGCGCGAGCAGCCGCCGCGCCTCGGCCACCGGGTCACCGCCGTGCTCCGTCCACCCCGTGCCCGCGCCCGGTGCCCGAGGCACCAGAAGCCGCGCGCGGGGGCCGCAGTCGTGGCAGGAGACCGGCTGGGCGTGGAAGCGCCGGTCGGCCGGGTCCTCGTATTCGCGGGCACAGCGCTCGCACATCGCGAAGCCCGCCATGGTGGTGTTGGCGCGGTCGTAGGGCAGGCCGGTCACGAGGGTGAAGCGCGGCCCGCAGTCGGTGCAGGTGACGAACGGGTGGCGGTGGCGGCGGTCCGCCGGGTCGGCCAGTTCGCGCAGGCAGGCGCGGCAGGTGGCGATGTCCGGTGCGACGAGGGTGGACAGGGCGGACGGCGTGCCGCCCGACCGCGAGGCGACGATACGGAACCCGGAGCCCCCCAGCGGCGGCAGCGGCTCGTGCGTGACCGACTCGACCACGGCCAGCGGCGGCGCCTCGCTCCCCACCCGCTGCCGAAAGGCCGCGACGGCCTCGCGGGCGCCCTCCACCTCGGCCACGACGCCCTCGCCCGTGTTGGTGACGTGTCCGGCCAGCCCCAGCCGTCCGGCCAGCCCGTACACGTACGGGCGAAAGCCCACGCCCTGCACCACGCCCCGGACCAGGACGCGGCTGCGCTCAGCCCCTGACATGCGCGGGAGCGTGCGAGTGGCTCGGCGTCTGGTCGGGTCCGTGGCCTTCGCTGTGCCCGTATGCGTGCTCGTGCTCGTGGCCGTGCTCGTGGGGGCGGCCGTGTTCATGACCGTGGCCGTGGCCGTTTTCGTGGCCGTGTTCGTGTTCGTGTTCGTGTGTGTGCCCGTGCGCCGCCGTCCGGCGGTCCATCACCGGGCGGTGGGCGGCGGCACCGCCTGCCACCGCCAGTGCGCGATCCAGCAGAACACCGACGTTGATCCCGGCCCGCGCCGAGGTGAAGACGACCTCGACACCGGGGTTGACCTGGCGCACATGGGCCAGGAAGGCTTCCCGGTCGAAGCCGACGGCCTCGGCGATGTCCTCCTTCGTGACGAGGACGAGCTGCGCCGGCCCGAAAGCCGTGGGGTACTTCAGCGGCTTGTCCTCGCCCTCGGTGACCGAGGCCAGCACCACGCGCAGCGACTCGCCCAGGTCGTAGGAGGCCGGGCAGACCAGGTTCCCCACGTTCTCCACGAACAGCAGCCGCGTGTCCGGTGGCAGCCAGCCGGCCAGGTGCCCGGCGAG
Organism: Streptomyces sp. PU-14G; assembly: GCF_041028275.1. NCBI lineage: Bacteria > Bacillati > Actinomycetota > Actinomycetes > Kitasatosporales > Streptomycetaceae > Streptomyces > Streptomyces sp. PU-14G. The sequence goes on along the minus strand of NZ_JASKYT010000175.1, from coordinate 1,467 downwards.
CATGCCGGCCTCCAGATGGCACAGCCCGTCGGTCAGTACCTGCTTGCAGGGCACGCCCGAACGGGCCAGGCGCCGCGCGTCGTTCTCGGTGGCCAGGTCGGCGGTCAGCGCGGCCACGGGGACCCCGCGCTCGCGGGCCAGCGCCAACTCGGCCTCCAGCAGTGCCGTCTTGCCGCTCCCCGGGCTGGAGAGCAGGTTGACGGTGACCGTCCCGCGGGCGGCCAGCTCGGCACGCAGGTGCTCGGCACGGCTGTCGTTCCGGGCCAGGACGGCCTGCTGGAGATCGGCGACGCGGCACATGGGATCACAGCTCCTCGAGGGCTCGGGCGCGCTGCGGGGCCTCGGACCAGCGCACGGTGGCGATGTGCAGCTCGCGGCCGGACAGCAGCCGGGTACGGGAGTCGCCGCACCGCGCGCAGCACAGCCGCGGCGGCACACCCGTGGCCCATTCACGGCCGCAGGTCTCGCACCGGGCGCGCCCCGCGACGTGTTCGGTGACCAGTTCGGCGCCCGCCAGGACGGTGCCCTCGCAGGCGAGGGAGAAGGAGAAGCGCAGCGCGTCCGGGACCACGCCCGCGAGCTCGCCCACCGACAGCGTCACGGCCTCGACGCCCGCGGCGTCGTGCGCGCGCGCCGCCTCCTCGACCTGGCAGACCACTGCCATCGCGATGGACATCTCGTGCATCGGGCACTTCCCTGCGGTACGGACCGGGCTGCGGCCCGCACCATTACAGGGTTGCCCCGGGCCACTCCCGCGCCGCCACGCCGCTGCCCTGGCGGGCCGTCCGCCGTTCGGCGGTTCCGCGCGCGCCGCCCGTGTGAAGCGGTGTCAGAGCGTCGTGAGAGCGCTGTCAGAGTGCCGCCGGAGCGCCGTCAAGGAGTCGTCAGCGCGCTGTCAGAGTGCGACCGGAGCGCCGTCAGGGAGTCGTCTCCAGCTCGTCCAGCAGCCGCAGCACTAGTTCGCACGCGTCGTCGACGGCAGCCGCCACCGGTGCGCTCAGTCCGATGCCCTCGTCCAGCGCGGCCGGCTCGCAGCCGACCACGAACACGCGCCGGGGCCTGCTGCCGCCGGTACCTTCGCTCAGGGTGTCCAGGAGCGCGAGCACGGTATCCGGTGACATGTGGTGGCCGTCGACCACGGGCACACCCTCCGGTGCCACCCGGTCGTCCGCGCCGACCTCGATCAGGTGCACCGTCCCCGGCTCGCCGCCGCGGTGGACCGCGTCGACCAGGACGAGGACGGCGCAGCCGTCGAGAACCTGATAGGCCAGGTGCACCCCCCGCACCCCGATGTCCACCGCCTCGACGCCCGGCGGCAACGACCGCTTGGCCAGCCGCTGGACGACCTCCACCCCGAACCCGTCGTCACGCAGGAAGATGTTGCCGATCCCGGCGACGAGGGTCGGGGCGGTGCGAGATGCGACGGCATCGTTCACGGGGGCTCCAGAGGGGTGGGTGCTCGTACTC
>NZ_JASKYT010000174.1:0-15145 GCF_041028275.1 Streptomyces sp. PU-14G | reverse complement strand
CGCCGGGACCGAGCCAGTGCTCGGTGCGTTGGAAGGGGTAGGTGGGCAGCGGCACGCGGCGCCACTCGCCGCCCCGGTAGGCGTCCCAGTCGATGCCCGCGCCGGCGGCCCACAGGCTGCCCACCGCGCGGGCCAGGCAGCGCGGTCCCTCCTCGGTGCCCTGGGGCGAGGGCATGGTGGGTACGACGGTGCGGTTCCGCTGCCGGGAGGCGCGGGCCCGCGCGCGGGTCAGCCCGGTGAGCACCTGCCCGGGGCCCGCCTCGGCGAACAGGAGTTCCTCGTCGTCGAGCAGCAGCGCGACGGACTGTGCGAAGCGGACGGGGGCGCGCAGGTGCCGCGCCCAGTAGGCGGGGTCGACGGCCTGTTCGTCGGTGATCCAGGTGCCGGTGACGTTGGAGAGGAAGGGCAGCGTCGGGCGGTGGAGTTCCACCTTCGCCAACTCGGCGGCGAAGGGCTCGCAGGCGGGCTCCATCATGGCCGAGTGGAAGGCGTGCGAGGTGTGCAGCCGCTGTCCGGTGACGCCGCGCTCGGCGAGGGCCGCCTGTACGGCGTCCACCGCGTGGTCGGGCCCCGAGACGACGGTGAGGCGGGCGCCGTTGTAGGCGGCGATGTCGGCGCCGTCGACCCGCGGCAGGTCCTCGGCGGCCAGGGGCACGGCCAGCATGCTGCCGCCGGGCAGTTCCTGCACGAGCGCGCCGCGCCGCACCACCAGCCGCAGCGCGTCGGCGGGTGTAAAGACCCCGGCGAGGCAGGCCGCGACGTACTCGCCGACGCTGTGCCCCGCCATCGCGGACGGGCGCAGCCCCCACGCGTCCAGCAGCCGTGCCATCGCGTACTCGACGGTGAACAGGGCGGGCTGCGCCATGGCGGTGCGGGTCAGGCGGGCGGCGGCACCGGGCTCGTCCGCGGCGAACATCACCTCGGTGAGGTCCGCGTCCAGCAGCGGTCGCGCCATCCGTGCGCACTCGTCGACGGCCTCGCGGAAGACGCTCTCCTGCGCGTAGAGCCGTTGCCCCATGCCCAGGTGCTGCGAGCCCTGGCCGGGGAAGAGCAGGGCGAGGGGCGCGCCGTCGGCGGGTGTGGGGCCGGCGTCGGTGGGGGCGGCGCGCAGGGCTTCGGCCGGTCCGCCCTCGCCGGGGACGACGGCCGTCCGGTGCCGCAACTGCGGGCGGCCCAGGCCGAGGGTGGCCGCGACGTCGTGGAGGTCCTGTCCTGGGTGGGCTTCCAGTGTGTCGGCGAGGCGGCCGGTGGCGGCGGCGAGCGCTTCGGGGGTCCGGGCGGAGACGGTCAGCAGCACAGGGCGTTCGCAGGCGCGGCGTCCGGCCTTCCGTGGCGGGGGCGGCTGCTCGACGACGACGTGGGCGTTCGTGCCGCCGACGCCGAAGGAGCTGACCGCGGCGGACCGGACGTCGTGGTGCGCGGGCCAGTCGCTCAGTTCGGTGTTGACGTGGAAGGGACCGCTTGCGAAGTCGATGGCCGGGTGCGGCCTGCGGTAGTTGATGCTCGGCGGGATGCGACCGCGCTGGAGGGCGAGGACGGTCTTGATGAGCCCGACCACACCGGCGGCGGGCCCGAGGTGTCCGACGTTCCCCTTCACGGAGCCGATCGGGATGTCGGCGACGCCGGTGTGGCCGAGGTCGCGGTAGGCACGCGTGAGCGCGTTGACCTCGATGGGGTCGCCGACGCGTGTGCCGGTGCCGTGGGCCTCGACGTAGCCGATGCGCGCTGGGTCGGTCCCGCTCTCGCGCATCACCCGCCGGATGAGGCGGGCCTGCCCCTCGACGCTGGGCGCGGTGAATCCGGCCTTCAGGTTGCCGTCGTTGTTGATGGCCGAGGCACGGATGACGGCGTGTACGTGGTCGCCGTCGCGCACCGCGTCGGCGTGCCGCTTGAGGACGACGGTGCCGACGCCGGTGCCGAAGATGGTGCCGTCGGCGTCGGCGTCGAAGGGCCGCACCCGGCCGGTGAGGGAGAACATGCCGCCCTCGGCCGCGTGGTAGCCGGTGATCCTGGGCAGCTCGACCTGGACGCCGCCGGCGACGGCCGCGTCGCACTCACCGGTGCGCAGCGCCTGGCAGGCGGTGTGCACGGCGACCAGCGAGGTGGAGCAGGCGGTCGCCACGTTGACGCTCGGCCCGGTCAGGCCGAGGTGGTGGGAGACGGCGGTGGTGAGGTAGTCGGCGGCGTTGGCGACCATCACGCCGACCTCGCCGAGGAACGCGGACGCCTCGGGGTGCGCGGCCACGTTCCACTCGCGGTAGAGGTTGGGCGCGCCGCCGCCGTAGACGCCGACCGTGCCGGGGACGTGGAAGGGGTCGTATCCCGCGTGTTCCAGCGCGGTGTAGGCGGACTCCAGGAAGAGCCGGTGCTGGGGGTCGCGGACCTGGGCCTCGCGGGGTGTCAGGCCGAAGAAGCGGGCGTCGAATCCGGCCACTTCGTCGAGGACCGGTTTCGCCCTGACGTAGTGGGGGTCCGCGAGGGCGGAGTCCGGGATTCCGGCGGCGCGCAGCTCCTCGGCGGCGAAGCGGGTGACCGACTCGACGCCGCCCGCGAGGTGCGCCCAGAAGGCGTCGGGCCCGTCACTGCCGGGGACCCGCAGCGCCATGCCCACCACCGCCACCGCGTCCGGATCGTGCGGTGCGGCACCCGTGCCCGAAGCGGCGCTCCGCTCGCGGGCGCGCTCGCCGGTCTGCTGCTCTCCGGGCTCGTAGGCGGGCCCCCGCGGGTTCGTCCTGTGCACCGTACAGCCCCTTCCCCGATGATCTCGCATCCTCCGCCGCGACCAACTCACGCGTCAATGCGTACAGTTCGACAATGACGTACGGCGGGGTGCGCGGTCCTCTCTTTGCCGGCGTCCCTGCGGACGAGGGAGGAGACAGCCGGTGCCCGAACCCGTGTCCTATCCGGCGGGAGCGCTCTGCTGGGCCGATCTGCGCACGGCCGATCCGGCGTCCGCCGAACGCTTCTACGCGGCGGTGCTGGGCTGGTCCTACGTGCGCACGGGCCCGGCGTACGGCCACTACGGATACGCCACCTGGCAGCGGCACATGGTGGCCGGTATCGCACGGTCCGACAGCCGGGAACCATCCGGCGCCGGGGAGCGGCCCGGTGCCGACGACCGGGGGGACGGCGGCGCTGAGGCGAGCTGGATCGTCTCGTTCGCCACGGAGAGCGCCGACGCTTTGGCGGAGCGCGTGGCCGCGGCGGGCGGCGAGGTGCGCCACGGACCGGAGGACTTCGGGGTGCTCGGCCGGACCGTCGCCGCCGTCGATCCGGAGGGGGCGCACGTCGGCTTCTGGCAGGCCCGCGCCCACCTCGGCGCGGGCCTGTTCGGGGAGCCGTCCGCGCTGTGCTGGGCGGAGCTGGCGGTCCGCGACACGGCCGCGGCGGACCGGTTCTACGAGGCCGTGCTGGGGCTGCGGGCCACCGCCCACGCCGCCGCAGGCGAGGAGCACTACGCCGCGTTCCGGCTGCCGGACGAGGGCGCGGGCGCCGTGAGCGGCACCCACGGCGAGAGCGGCACCCGCGGCGAGAGCGGGGCCCGCGGCTGGTCCGCGCGGCCCGGCGAAGCGGTGGCGGGGCGCACCGTGCTGGCGGCAGGCCGGCCCGGCGCCGAACCGTTCTGGATGCCCTACTTCGGCGCGCGCGACACCCCGCGAACCGTCGACGCCGCGCGGCGGGAGGGCGCCGAGGTGCTGTACGAGGGGGTGAACGGCCAGGGTCGCGACGTGGCCGTCCTCCGCGACCCGCAGGGCGCCGTGTTCGCCGTGCTGGAACTCCCCGCGCCCCAGGGCGGGTCCGGCGCCGCCTGACCCCGCAACGGCTGGAGCACAACTCGGGGATTCGGGCGTCCTGAGGCTGTCGCGGCCCGTCGCCTTGCCAGTAGGGTGCGCGCCCACCGTCGTCGAGTGAACGGCGTGTGGAGCCGCGACGTTGTGGAGGTAACGGATGAGCGCGGGGGACATCTTCCTGTGGGAACTGCTCGGTACCGCGGTCCTGGTGATGCTGGGTACCGGAGTCGTCGCCAACAACGTCCTGCGCAGGACCAACGGCAATGACGGGGGCGTGCTGTTCGTCAACATCGGGTGGGGCTTCGCCGTCTTCACGGGGGCGAGCCTGGCGGCGCCCAGTGGCGCGCACCTCAACCCGGCGATCACCCTCGCCTTCGCCGTCGCCGACAAGACGCCGTGGTCGGACGTGCCCATGTACTTCCTGGCACAGATGCTCGGTGGCATCATCGGCGCGGTGCTGTGCTGGGCGACCTACAAGCTCCAGTTCGACGACCACGACGACCCGGCCGGCACCCTGGGCGTCTTCTCGACGGCACCGACGATCCGCAACCCCTTCTGGAACGTGGTCACCGAGGTGCTCGGCACATTCGTGCTGGTGGCCTTCGTCCTGTTCTCGCCCGCCTTCAAGCCCGGGGACGCGGAACAGGGCGTGCTGCCCAACTTCGGCAACTCGGCGCTGGGTTACGCGGCGGTCGCCTTCGTCGTCCTGGTGATCGGCACCTCGCTGGGCGGGCCGACCGGATACGCGATCAACCCCGCGCGCGACCTGGGGCCCCGGATCGCCTACGCGTTCGTCCTCCCGATCAGGGGCAAGGGCAAGGCCGACTGGGGCTACGCGTGGGTTCCCGTGGCCGGCCCACTCCTGGGCGGCGTGCTGGCGGCCCTGCTCTACATGGCCTACCCCGCGTAGCCGGGCACGGGGCTGCCGGGTGCCGGTCGACGGCTTCCTCGCCGAGGCTGAGTCGGCCCCTCCCGGCCCGCACCGCCAGGCCGGGAGGGGCCGGCACCGCTGTCCGGCGGTCTTCCCCTCCCGGCCGGGCCTGAGGTGTCCTGGGGGCACACAGGGACGTACGGCTGCGTACGCACGGTGCTACGCGTGCGTCCAGGAGGGAGCCCCGCATGGAGACCACAGCCCCCACCGGGCAGACCGGTTGGTACGTGGACGACAGGTGTACCGACTGCGACGTGGCCCGCCAGCTCGCCCCGGACCTCATCGCCCAGGGCGAGGGCCGTTCCGAGGTCGTGCGGCAGCCGCGCGACGAGGGCGAGACGCGGCAGATGGTGGCCGCCGCGCTCGCCTGCCACACACGCTCGATCCGCCCCGCCGGCGGGCGCCTGGACCCGGCGGCCTTCGACCCCTTTCCCCTCGCGCTGGAGCCGGACGTCCTGCTGTGCGGCCACAACTCCACGCACACCGCGGGTGCCAACGCCTACCTGCTGCGGCGCCCTTCGCACACGTGGATGATGATCGACACCCCGCGCTTCAGCGAACGGCTGGCCGAACGCTACGAGGCACTGGGCCACTTCACCGACGTGCTGCTCACCCACCGGGACCACGCGGCGCACGGCCGGCGCTGGGCCGACCGGCTCGGGGCGCGGCTGTGGATCCACGAGGGCGACCTGGACGCCGCCCCCGACGCCGATCAGGTGCTGCGCGGCACCGACCCGCGGGACATCGCTGAGGGCGTCCGCGTCTTCCCGCTGCCCGGACACACCCGCGGCAGCGTCCTCTACGTCGCCGACGAACGCTACTGCTTCAGCGGGGACAGCTTCTACTGGGCGCGGACCCTCCAGGACATCGAGGTGGCGCAGAGCGTGACCTGGTACTCGATCGAGGAGTTGGCCGCCTCGCTGGCCAGGACGGTGGACGCGCTGCGCTTCGAGTGGCTGCTGCCGGGGCACGGCGGGCGCACACAGCTGCCGGCGGCCGAGATGGCCCGGCGCATGAAGCAGTTGGCCGACCGCGTGGCCGACCTCCCGCCGCGGCCCGTCGACTTCACCGCACTACGCTGGTAGCGCCCGCGGCACGTTCGGCGGCGGGCCCGCCGAACGCCGCGAGGAGCCCCGCCCGCATGGCCGCTGTGAGAGCCGCACGCCTGGTCACCGACGTCCTGCAGCCCCGCAACACACTGCTGGCCGGCCTGACCGGGCTGGGGATCGCGGCGGCGGGTGACTGGACGGGCGTGCCGTGGGGGCTGTTCGCCGCCCTGTGCGCGGGCGTCGTTCCTGCCTCGTACATCGACTGGGAGCGGCGGCGCGGCACCTGGGGCGACCGGCACGTGGTGGACCGCACGCAGCGGCTCCCGATCTTCCTGGTGATTCTCGGCTCCGTCGGGCTGGGTGCGCTGGTGATGGTGCTCGGGCGGGCCCCCGCGGACCTGTTGGTCGCCATGGTGGCCATGTGGGCGATGACCGTGTGCCTGATGACGGTGAACTCGGTGTGGAAGATCAGCGTGGACGCGGCGGTGGCGTCCGGCGTGGTGGCGATGCTGGCGGTGGTGCACTCGCCCTGGTGGCTGGCGGCCTACGCGATGGTGGCTGCCGTGTGCTGGTCGCGGACAGCGCTGACGTACCACTCGGTGGCGCAGACGGTGGCCGGTGCGGCGCTCGGCGGCATGACGGCGAGCGCCTGGCTGCTGTGAGCAGCGCCCGGCCGCGGTGGGCAGCGCCCGGCCGCCGAGGGCAACGCCCGACCGCGGAGGGCTGCGCCCGGCCGCCGTGAGTGGCCGGGGCCTCACCCGAAGGGGTCACCTGGGTGGGCACGCGTCCGGCGTGACGCCGGTGACGGGCGCGAGGGCGGGGCACTCCCCCGTCCGTCGCGTCCTCCGCCGCCCGACCCCGCCCCCGCACCGCCGAGGTGCGCCATCGATCCCTGTCCGCTCCCGCGGCGCTGACCCGGGCGGCGCTCCCGAGCGTCTTCGCGCACGCCTCCGCCGGGAAGCGGGCTGGGACGAGGCGGTGGACGAGGCGTCACCTTCGCCGAACGGGCCCTGGTCGAACGTCCTCGCGACCCGGCCGGCCTCCCGGCGCGCCACCGCGCCTGCCGGCGCGCCCCCTCAAGCGGGGGCGCGCCGGCAGGGCAGGGCCGGGAACGCCGTGGCCGTGCCTTCGTGCGCTCAGACCACGCCCTGGTCGCGCATCGCGTCGGCGACGCGGAGGAACCCGGCGGCGTTGGCGCCCAGGACGTAGTCGTCGGGCGTGCCGAACTCCTCGGCCGCGGCGACGCACTGGGTGTGGATGTCGCGCATCACGGCGGCCAGTCGCCCCTCGGCCTGCTCGAAGGGCCAGGAGTCGCGCGCGGCGTTCTGCTGCATCTCCAGCGCGGACGTCGCCACCCCGCCCGCGTTGGCGGCCTTGCCGGGCCCGTAGAGGACGCCCGCCTCGCGCAGCACCTCGACGGCGTAGGGGGTGCAGGGCATGTTGGCGCCCTCGGCGACGGCCTTGACGCCGTTCTTGACCAGGACCACCGCGTGCTGCTCGGTGAGCTCGTTCTGCGTCGCGCACGGCAGGGCGATGTCGCAGGGCACGTCGTAGACCGAGCCGCGGGTGCTGAAGCGGGCGGTCGTGCGGGCCTCGGCGTAGGTGTCGAGGCGGCCCCGGCGCTCCAGCTTGATCTCCTTGAGCAGGTCGAGGTCGAGTCCCGCCTCGTCCACCAGGTAGCCGGAGGAGTCGGAGCAGGCGATGACCTGCGCCCCGAGTTCCTGCGCCTTCTCGATGGCGAACAGCGACACGTTGCCGGAGCCGGAGAGGACGACGCGGCGGCCCGCCAGGTCCTCGCCGCGGGTGGCGAGCATCTCGCGGACGAAGTGCACGGTGCCGTACCCGGTCGCCTCCGTGCGGGCGTGCGAGCCGCCCCAGCCGGTGCCCTTGCCGGTGAGGACGCCCGCCTCGAAGCGGTTGGTCAGCCGCTTGTACTGGCCGAACAGGTAGCCGATCTCCCGGCCGCCGACGTTGATGTCGCCCGCGGGCACGTCGGTGTGATCGCCCAGGTGGCGGTACAGCTCCGTCATGAACGACTGGCAGAAGCGCATGACCTCCGCGTCGCTGCGGCCCTTCGGGTCGAAGTCCGCGCCGCCCTTGCCCGCGCCGATGCCGAGGCCGGTGAGCGCGTTCTTGAAGATCTGCTCGAAGGCGAGGAACTTCACGGTGCCCAGCGCGAGGTCGGGCACGAACCGCAGCCCGCCCTTGTAGGGGCCCAGCGCGCTGCTGAACTGGACCCGGAAGCCGCGGTTGACATGGACATCTCCCGCGTCGTCGGTCCAGGGCACCCGGAAGAGGACCTGCCGCTCGGGCTCGACCAGCCGCTCCACCAGCTTCGCCTCGGCGTACTCGGGCCGCTTGCGCAGCACGGGCTCAAGGCTGTGCAGCACTTCGTGCACGGCCTGGTGGAACTCGGACTCACCGGGGTTCCGGCGCAGAACGTCTGCGTACACCGCTTCGATACGGCTGCTGGCATCCACGGGCATCTCTCCTCGTCACTCGCCACGCCCGGCCCGGTCCCGAAAGGCCGTGCGGCTCACGAGGGTACGTGCCGGTACCACGAGCTCCGCTCTCGGGTGGCGAAAACCACTTTCCGCGGCGGGGCCGCGCCGCCCGCGGCGAGGTCACTCCTCGGCCAGCCGCACCGCGTTCTCCAGCAGCAGTGCGTGCACGAACCCCTGCGGCAGGTTGCCGCGCAGCTGGCGCTGCTCGACGTCGAACTCCTCCGCGTACAGGGTCGGCGGCCCGTAGGCGCCCCTGTTGCGTTCGAACCAGCGATAGGCGGCCGGACGGTCACCGAGGTGGTCCACGGCCAGGGACATCATGAACCCGCACAGCAGGAAGGCGCCCTCCGCGGCGGCGAGGGGGCGGCCGTCGTGGCGGAAGCGGTAGACGTAGCCGTCCTCGGCGAGCTCGGCCTGGACAGCGGCCACGGTCCGGGCCGTCGTCGGGTCCTCCTCGGGCAGGCAGCCGCGGGCCAGCGGCAGCAGGACACCGGCGTCCATGTTCGGGTCGTCGGCGGCACGGGCCCACACCCCGTCGCTGCGCAGACAGCGGGCGCGGGTCCCCTCCAGCACGGTCTCGGCGAGCCGCCGGTGGCGCTCCGCCTCCCGCTCGGGCAGCTGGGCCGCAAGAGCCCGCAGACCGGCCACCACGCTGAGGCGGGAATGCGTCCACCAGCGCTTCTCCAGCTCCCACAGCCCCGCCTCAGGGCGCTGCCAGTTGCGCTCGACGGCCGTGACGGCGACGTCGACCGCGCGGCGCACGTCCGTGTTCTCCAGGTGGCCGTGGCGCGCCGCCGCCGCGTACAGCTGGAGGACCTCGCCGAAGGTGTCGAGCTGGAACTGGCTGCCCGCCTTGTTGCCGACCCGGTCGCTGCCGCCCGGATAGCCGCTCAGCCCCAGGCTCCGCTCGTCGGGGACGCGCCCCCCGGTGACGGTGTAGGCGGGCCGCAGCGAGTCGCCGTCCGCCAGGACACGGGCGGTGACGAAGTCGACCGCGCTGTCCAGCAGCGGATGCGGCCCGTGCGTGGCCACGGCGATCCCCGCGTAGCTCTGGTCACGCAGCCAGGCGTAGCGGTAGTCGTAGTTGCGGCCCTCGCCCGCGTGCTCGGGCAGTGAGGTGGTGGCCGCCGCCACCATGCCGCCGGCCCCGCTGGTCAGGCCCGTCAGCACCGCGTACGCCTGCCGTGCGTCCCGCGGGGCCAGCAGGTCCGAGCAGTCGGGCACGGCCTGCCGCCAGCGGCGCTCGGTCTCCTTCCACAGCCCGTGCGGCTCCAGGCTGCCACCGCCGGCCGCCCGCCCGGTGGCGATCTCCAGGACGAGGTCCCGCCGCTCGCCCTCCCGCAGCGTGAATCCGCCGTACAGCGCCCCGTCCGCGCCGGGCCGGGCTTCGGGGGCACCGGACCAGCGCATCCGCAGCCCACCGCCGCACGCCTCCCACACGCGAGCCGCGTCCGCAGCGGAGTCCGGCTCCTCCTCCGACCGCCTCCAGGCGCCCATCGGAGCCTTCCCGAAGCCAGGACGGGGATCGAGGCACATCCGCACACCGACCCCCGAGGACGGCCCGCGCTCGACGCTGATCTGGCGCAGGACCACGAGCCGTTCGGGCGTGGCGGGCAGCGCCAGGGCGTCTCTGGTGAGGAGCACGGCGTTCGAGGTCACCCAGCGGCTGACGCGGATGAGGGTGCCGTTCTCGTAGAAGCCGCCCGACACCTGCCAGTCGTCCTCGGGGAGCAGGGCGTACTGCCCCGCTCCGCCGATGAGCCGGGAGAAGACCGCGTCGCTGTCCCAGCAGGGCGCGCACATCCATACGAGCTCGCCCCGCGGGCTGACGAGCGCGCCGCGCTCGCCGTCCCCGAGGAACGCGTAGTCCCGCAGCGGCCACGGCTGCGTCCCGTGGCCGCCACGTCGCTGAGAAGGAGCCTCCTGCGTCATGGTCGTGACCCTAGTACCCGGCCGCCCCGCTCGGGGAACTCCGCACTCCGCGCGGTCACCGGCACGGAACCGGCCGGCGGCGGCTCTCCCGGCACACGGGACAGGACCGGGCCGGGCCGGGGCCTGCCGTGGGCCGCGCGGAACTGTTGGCCGGGCGGCGTGAGCAGGGCGACGCCGGGTACCCGGCCGATCCAGCGGCGGCGCTCCCGAGCCGCCGCCCGTGACGAAGGAGGCGGACCCATGAGCCAACGGGTTCACGACGTCATGACCGCCGCGCCGGTCGCCGTGGGCACGCTCACCGGCGTCGGCGAGGTCGCACAGCGCATGCGTGACGAGGACATCGGCGCCGTGCTGGTAACCGAGCGCGACGAGTTGCGCGGACTGGTCACCGACCGTGATCTGGTGGTCCGGGTGCTGGCGGAGGGGCGCGACCCGGAACAGACGACGGTACGGGAAGCGTGCAGCCCCCAGCTGGTCACGGTCGGGCCGGACGACGACGCCGGCCGGGCCGTCGGACTGATGCGCGAGCACGCGCTGCGGCGGCTGCCGGTCGTCGAGAACGGCGAGGCCGTGGGCGTGGTGGCGCTGGGTGACCTGGCGGTCGAGCACGACACGGACTCGACGCTGAGCGAGATCAGCGCCTCCTCGTCCAACACCTGACATGCGGCGGCCTCCGCGCACGGCGGCCTCCCCCGGCGGCGTCAGCAGCCGCCGCGTGGCCCCGGGCCGGCGCCGCGTGGACCTAGACCGGGGGCGTTGCGTGGCCCTCGGCCGACGCCTGCGCGCCACCGGCGCGGCGGAGCATGGCCCAGGTGCGGGGCCCGCCGTCCGGAAGGGCGACCTCGGCGGTGACGGTGAAGCCCAGCTTCCGGTAGAAGCGGACATTGCCCTCGTCGGAGGTCTCCAGGAACGCCGGCTGCCCCGCCTCGTCGGCCGCGGCCAGCCCGGCCCGCACCACGGCGCTGCCGAGTCCGCCACCCTGGGCGGCCGGGTCCACACCGACGGTCCCCAGGAACCAGGCAGGCTCGGCCGGGCGGTGCGGCGCCAGCGCGCGCTCGGCGGAGTCGAAGGCGAAGGCGCGGTCCCCGGCCAGCTCGGTCAACCGGGGTGCGACCTGGGCGAACCCCGGCGAGGGGTCACGCTCGGGGGTCGTCCACACGGCGACGGCGCTGACACCACGCGCGTCCTGGGCCACCCACACGCGCCCGTACGGCATCCCGATCCGGGTCAGGAACAGCTCCTGGAACCGGCCGACCCGCTCCTCGTGAGAGTCCGCGGCCACGACGTGCCGGGTGAAGGGGTAGTCGGCGAACGCCCGCGCGAGGACACGGACCGCGGCGGGGCGGTCCGCCGGCTCCGCGGGCCGGACACGGGGCGGCTGCCCCAGTGGGGCTTCGCTGGTCGCTGCCGTCATCGACATTCCTCCTCGGGGTGGCACGCGGTGCCGTCGGCACGGTCTGGCACCCGTACAACGCCCACGGGCCCCGGTCGGTGCCCCTGCGGGACGGGGCTCTCGACGCGGCGGGCACCCGGACGCGGACGGCCGCTCCGCTTGGTGTGCTGGGGCAGATGGGTGTTCCCTGGACAGGAGGAACGCGCACAAAAGGAATGAACGTCACCTATTCGAGGTGAGGAGCTGGACATGTCCAAGCGCCAACCCGACCAGGCGGGCAACGAGCCGGACCAGATCCGCGGGCCCGAGGAGCGCCGCGTCCACGGCGGAATGCCGGGCAAGCCCGACGACGACGAACTGGCCCGGCGCACCGAGGAGGAGCGCGTCGAGGCCGGGGTGGACGACTACGACCCCGACGACGTGCCGCCCGCCACCGAGAGCTGACGAAACCGGAAGCAACCAGGGCCGGCGGCACCGCCGGTCCGGACCGCTGAGAGGCCGCACCCATGCCGATCGCCACGGTGAACCCCGCTGACGGCGAAACCCTCAAGACGTTCGACCCGCTGTCCGACGAGGAGATCGAACGGCGCCTCGCGGAGGCCGACGCGGCCTTCCGCACCTACCGCACCACCACGTTCGAGGAACGGTCCCGGCTGCTGAACGCGGCGGCGGACCTGCTGGAGCGGGAGGCGAGCGGCGTCGCGCGTGTCATCACCACCGAGATGGGCAAGCCCCTGGCCGCCGCGGAGGCGGAGGCCGCCAAGTGCGTGAAGACGATGCGCTGGTACGCCGCGAACGCCGAGGCGCTGCTGGCCAACGAGTATCCGGCAGCGGCGGACGTGCAGGACGCGGGCGCCGTCCGGGCCAAGGTCCACTATCGGCCGCTGGGCCCCGTGCTCGCGGTCATGCCCTGGAACTTCCCGCTGTGGCAGGTCATCAGGTTCGCGGCGCCCGCGCTCATGGCGGGCAACGTCGGCCTGCTCAAGCACGCCTCGAACGTGCCGCAGACCGCGCTGTACCTGGGCGACCTCTTCCACCGCGCGGGTTTCGCGCCCGGCTGCTTCCAGACGCTGCTGGTGCCCTCCAGCGCGATCGAGTCGGTGCTGCGGGACCGGAGGGTGGCCGCCGCGACCCTGACCGGGAGCGAGGGGGCGGGCCGCTCGGTGGCCTCGATCGCCGGGGACGAGATCAAGAAGACCGTTCTCGAACTCGGCGGCAGCGACCCCTACGTGGTGATGCCCTCGGCCGACATCGACGCCGCGGCCCGCACGGCGGTGACCGCGCGGGTGCAGAACGCCGGCCAGTCGTGCATCGCGGCCAAGCGCTTCATCGTCCACACGGACGTCTACGACGCGTTCGCCGAGCGGTTCACCGCGGGCATGCGCGGCCTCACCGTCGGGGACCCCATGGAATCCGGCACGGACGTCGGCCCGCTCTCCAGCGCGCAGGGCCGCGAGGACCTGGAGGAGCTGGTCACCGACGCGCTCGCGCAGGGCGCACAGGCCCTGTGCGGGGGCCGTCGCCCGGAAGGGCTGGAGCGTGGCTTCTACTACGAGCCGACCGTACTGACCGGCATCACCGAGCAGATGCGCATCCACCGCGAGGAGACGTTCGGTCCCGTCGCCACGCTCTACCGCGTCCGCGACATCGACGAGGCGATCGAGGTGGCCAACGACACGTCGTTCGGCCTCAGTTCGAACGTCTGGACGCAGGACGAGGCCGAGACCGAGCGCTTCGTGCGGGACGTGGAGGCAGGCGGCATCTACTTCAACGGCATGACCGCCTCCCATCCCGCGCTCCCCTTCGGCGGCGTCAAGCGCTCCGGGTACGGGCGCGAACTCGCGGGCCACGGCATCCGCGAGTTCTGCAACGCCACCACGGTCTGGCGCGCGTCCTGAGCACACCAGGGCACGCCCTCGCCCTCAGCGCCTGCTCACCGTGCGGTTTCAGTACCTGCTCACCGTGCGGTTGACGCCCGCCACGAAGGTGGTGGCCAGCACCCATCCCGCGACGATCAGCACATACGCCAGCCACTGGTATGCGCCCTGCGGGGCGTACGCCTTCTCCTGCCCGAAGTCGATGATCGGCAGCAGAAGATCGAGGGCGTAGGCGAAGGCGTTGAAACCGGGGGCCTCGTCCGCCTTGAGGGGGCGCGGCGGGTGCAGCCCGTAGGCGAGCGTGCCCACGAGCAGCAGCCCGGCCAGCCATCCGGCGGCCCGCATCGGCCGGAACCCGTAGCCGACCGCCGCGTCCTGGAGGTGGCCCCACCACCGCGCGTACAGCGGCAGGGTGGCACGGTGCCTGCGCTGCTTGGCGAGCTGCACCGAGCGCGCCGCCGCGTCGTCGCCGATGTGCCGGTAGGCGGCGGTCAGCTGCTCGTACGCGAAGGGCACGTACCCGTCCCCGTCCCGCGTCAGCACTTCCAGACGCTGCGCGGCGGGGAGCGTGGGAGCCAGGGTGGTGTAGGCGAGCCCGTCCAGGCGGACGGAGGCGGGCCAGACCTCGGGGCTGATGTGCAGCAGGTCGAATCGGGCTCTGCGCAGGTTCACGGCGCCCTCGATGCGCCGGGCCTCGCGCAGCCAGAACTCCCCCGCCGTGCAGCTGCTGACCCGCAGGGCGACTCCGCCGGGGTTGGACAGCCGGGCGTAGGCGAGGTTGAGCTGCCCCGGGACGGTGGCGCCGCGCAGGTTGACCCGCCCCTCGGCGCGGAGCCGCATGGCGTGCAGGTCGGTTCCGACAGTGATGGTTTCGGCTTGGAGCGCGGTGCCCACGTGGTGCAGGAAGCGCGCGTCGTCGAAGCCGATGTGCCCTGTGACGGTCAGGCCGTCCAGCCGTGCCTCGCCGTAGCAGGTCAGGCGGGCGGCGCGCAGGTCCTCGCCGATGGTGGCGTGGTCGAGCCGGAGAACTTTCGCCTCCACGGGGCTGCGCCCGTCGGCGTCCGGCTCCGGCCCCAGCACGGCGCGCTCCAGGAACAAGGCGCCCTCGATACGCGCTCCGCCCAGCCGCACCCGCCGGGTGACGCGGCAGTCGCTCATGCGCAGCGCCCCGCCCACCCGCACCGTGGTCGCCCACAGCTCCGGCATCCGGCAGCCGCGCAGGGTCAGCCCCCGGCACTCGGCGCCGTAGAAGATGACGGGCTCGGCGAAGGAGCACTCCGTCAGCGAGACCGGGTACGGCACCACAGCCGAGTGCAGGTCGAGTGCGCCGGTGATCCGCGCGCCCCGCAAGCGCAGCGCGGGTATCTCCCCGTCCTCGGCCGGTGCCCGCAGCAGAAGTGAACGCAGCACCCTGGCACGTACCGTCCGGTCGCCGGCACCGGTCAGGTCCACTGTCTCGCCACGGGGGAACGCCTCGCGGATCCGCCGCTCCGGCTCCGTCAGCTCATCGATCTCCACGCGCGTGACTCTTCCCGCAGGCCACGGAGCGCGTCAACCGCACCTGTGGGCACGGTGGTTCCGCGCACGACGACAAGCCAAGCGCCTCGGCCGGCGCCGCCGGGCCGTCGGGCGGCGGGGCGGCGGGCCGACGGGCCGACGGGCCGGCGG
>NZ_JASKYT010000173.1:0-13597 GCF_041028275.1 Streptomyces sp. PU-14G | reverse complement strand
CCGCCGTCGCGCACCAGGCCGACCGCCCCCACTACGCCCCCCCCCCCCCCCCCCCCCCCCCCCCCCCCCCCCCCCCCCCCCCCCCCCCCCCCCCCCCCCCCCCCCCCCCCCCCCACGCGAAGGGGACGCGGTGAGCACACCCCACGGCACCGGCGGCGCCGAAAGCGGTCCGAACGGGCTGCCGACCCGGCTCGCGGCGGTCGCCGCCGCACACCACGAGGGGCTGGAGGTCTCGGTGTGCTGCGGGCGCCCCGGCGCGCCGCCCGCCGTCGCGCACCAGGCCGACCGCCCCCACTACGCGGCGAGCGTGATCAAGCTCGCGGTCCTGCTGGCCGCGCACCGCGCCGGCGCGCTGGACCGCGCCGTGACCGTGCGGGAGGAGTTCGCCTCGGCCGTCGGCGGCACGTACCGCGCGGACCGCGCCGACGACAACGACGACGAGCCCTGGCGCCACCTCGGCCGCGAGGTGACGCTGCGCAGGCTGTGCCACCGGATGATCTGCTCCAGCAGCAACCTGGCCACCAGCGTCGTCGTGGAGCATCTCGGACTGGAGCGGATCGCCGAAGCCTGCCCCGAGGGCCTGGTGGTGCGGCGGCCCATCGGCGACCGCTCCGCCGCGGCGGCCGGCCTGACCAACACCGTCACCGCGCGCGCCGCCCTGCGGGTCCTCCAGGCGTTGCTCGACACCGGCGAT
Source organism: Streptomyces sp. PU-14G (assembly GCF_041028275.1). Lineage (NCBI taxonomy): Bacteria > Bacillati > Actinomycetota > Actinomycetes > Kitasatosporales > Streptomycetaceae > Streptomyces > Streptomyces sp. PU-14G. The sequence goes on along the minus strand of NZ_JASKYT010000173.1, from coordinate 12,903 downwards.
CCGCGGCTGCTGCGCCCGCTGCGGGAGCAGCGCTACACCCAGGAGATTCCGGCCGCGCTGCCGCCGGGGACCTCCGTCGCCAACAAGAACGGCTGGGTCACCGGGGTGCTCCACGACGTCGCGCTCGTCGAACCGCCCGACGCTCCGCCCTACCTGCTCGCGGTCTGCGTGGACGGCGGGCCCGAGGACCGCGCCAGATCCGCCATCCACCGGATCGCCGAGGCCAGCTGGCTCGACCGGCTGCGGCTGGCACCGGCCGCGCCCGGGACCGCCGGGCCCGAGGGCGAGGAGTAGCCCGGCTCCGCCCCCGGCCCTCGGGTCGGGGGGGGGGAGCCGGCCCCCGCAGGCCCCGGCGGCCTCGACGTCAGACGACCGAGACGATGGCATCAGACGACCAAGAGGCCGGCATCAGACGACCGAAACGATGGCGTCAGATGACCGAGAGGATCTGGACCGTGGTCAGGCCGAGGAACGTGCCGGCGAACGCGCCGATCAACGCGAACAGCACGCCCACCGGCACCAACTGGCGGTTGTAGGCGCTGGCGACGACCGGCGCGGAGGCGACGCCGCCGATGTTCGCGGTGCTGGCCACGGCGAGGCTGAACAGCTCGGTGCGGGTGAGTTTGGCGTACACGACCATCACCCCGGCGTGCACCACCATGACCACGACGCCGACGAGCAGGTAGAGCGGTGCGTCGGTCAGGGACGAGAAGTCCGAGCCGGAGGCGATGATGCCGATGATGAGGTACAGCATGATCATGGCCAGCTCGGACGAGCCCGCCGCCCTGGCGAACGGGGTAATCGCGATGACCAGCCCGAGGACGCTGACGATGAGGATGGTCCAGGTCGTGCTGTTGATGACGTCGCCGACCTCGGGCAGTTGCTGTCCGATCCAGGTCGCGGCTGCGGAGACGAAGAGGCTGAACCCGATGAGGGTCATCAGCGAGGTGAGGTCCATGCGTTCCTCCTCACCGGCGGCCTCCTGCTGCTCGAAGGAGGCGGTCCTCGCCTTCGTCCAGCGGTTGAACCGCTCGGAGAAGCCGACCGAGCCGAACATCACCAGCAGCCACAGCGAGTAGACGATGGTGTCCACGATGAGGGCGTAGCCGAAGACGTTCTCCGGCGCGTGGACGACGCCTTGGACCGCCACCATGTTGGCGGAGCCGCCGGTCCAGGAGGCGGCGAGCGCGCCGAGCGCCTTCGACGCGCCGTCGTCGAGCGCCCCGTGCAGGAAGAGGAACGCCACGACGAATCCGGCGACGATGCTCAGCGCCGTCACGGCGTAGGTCAGCAGGAGTTTCGGCCCGAGTTTGACGATCTGTCGGATGTTGCATTTGAAGAGCAGCAGCAGAATCATCGCGGGGAGCAGCGCGTCCTGCACCGAGCCGCCGGCCGACTCGACCGAGTCGGACTCGCCGAAGAGTCCCGCGGTGTTCAACGCGGCGGTGCCCAGGTACATCAGCACGAATCCCGGAACGTAGCGGAAGAAGCGGGATCTGCCACGCTGCGATACGAAGACGATGCACGCGGCCAGCCCGAGCAGCACGCCGAGGTACAGGAAGCCATCAGTGATCATGTGGGGGTCGCCACAGCCTTTCTGGTGAGCCGGTGCCTGCGCCCGGCACGTACCGGCGCCTGCGCCCGGCGCGTACGCGACACGCGGCCGGGCACGGTCGGCACGGGCATGCCTATGGGGTGTAGGGCGACTGGGTCTGCGTCCGGTGGGGACCAGGCAATCGACTCGGTCCTGCCTGGTGGCTACGTGAGCCCGACGGCGGCGCGGTACTTGGTGGCGGCGTTGCGGAGCGCCGTGAGCAGAGCGCGCTGCGAGGAGCCGTGATAGCGGGTGGTGATCCGCTCAGCCAGGAGACCTTCCTCCGTGATGCACTCTCCGGCGATCAAGCTCTTGACGAATCTGTTCGTCAGCGCCAACGTCGCCGAGCATTCCGCATCCAGGATTCGGTGCGTGCCCTTTTCGACGACCAGCGCGATGTAGAACATCCCGAACTGCGTGGTGATCGGGTTGTTCGCCGACGCTTTCGCCTCGCCCGTCACGAAGACGGACGAAGGTGTACTGGTAAACGACATGGGCATGGCGGCAGGCTAAGCGGGGAGTGTCGATGTTGGATAGGCGTCAAAGACGCTCGGGGGCAGACGTTATCGAACTGTCATCCGCCGCTCAAGAGCAGGTCGGAAGCCTCCCGCCGCCCGGTTTCCGCTTTGCGCACCCCTGGCACCCGCAATCCGAAACAGCCTTCCCGCTTATCCGGCTGCTTCCCGCTTACCCGGAGGGAGTTCCCGTCGGCTCCCCAGGCTTTCGGGTTTTCCGCTTGTCTCGCCGCTTCTTCTCCCGCCTCGCGATGCGGGGCGCTCCGCCTTTCCCTTTCCCGCGGGCACAAGCCCGCACGCCTTCCGCCGTCCACGCGGGGCGGCGGAAGGCACCGGGCGTACGCAGGACGGGCCCCGCCGAGTGGCCGGTGCACCGCGCCCGTGGTGCCCTGGTCGGGCGGCCCGCAGCAGGCCGCCCAACCGGCCGGCCGAGCCTGCGGGCCGGTAGGCCGGGCCGCAGGCTCGCGAAGGCGCCCCGAGGGGAGCCACGTCGGTACGGACCCGGGAGAGGCAGGCGCAGGCCATGACCGCGACCAGCTCCAACCAGCCGCCCGCAGCGCACGGGCCGGCGTACCGCGCCGTACAGGTCGGCGCCCGCGTGCTGTCCGCGGGCGGTCTCGCCGTGAACGCCTACCTCCACGCCACCCTCTCCGGCGACTACGACCGGGTGAGCGCGGACATCAGCCAGGGCGACCTGTTCCGCATCGAGGCGGGACTCTCCGCGCTCGGAGCGCTGCTGGTCCTGGTGTGGTGGCGCGCCGTCTCCGACGCGTTCGCCTGGCTGCTCTCGGCGGCCGGGCTGGCGCTGCTGCTGGTCTACGCGTTCGTGGACGTCGGTGAGCTGGGCCCGTTCCCCGACATGTACGAGCCCGGGTGGTTCGACGACAAGCGGCTCGCCGTCGTCGCCCTGTCCTTCACCCTGGTGATGTCCACCTTCCTGCTGGTCAGCCATACGCGCAGGTCCCGGCGCCTGGGCACGGACGTATGGTTGGAGACCGGCCGGGGCAAATGGCGTAGATAGGTGGTTCGGGGTGCACGGGGAGTACAAGGTTCCGGGCGGCAAGCTCGTGGTGGTGGACCTGGACGACGAGGGCGGGGTGCTGCGCAACGTGCGCGTGGCGGGCGACTTCTTCCTCGAACCCGACGAGGCCCTCGCCGCCATCGACCAGGCGCTCGAAGGCGCGCCCTCGGACACCGACACGGCGGGGCTCGCCGCCCGCGTCGAGGCGGCGGTGCCCGAGGGAACCGTGATGTACGGCCTCACGGCGGAAGGGGTCGCGGTCGCCGTCCGCCGCGCTCTCGCACAGGCGACCGACTGGACCGACTACGACTGGCAGCTCATCCACGAGCAGCCGCAGTCGCCCGCCCTCCACATGGCTCTCGACCAGGTCCTCACCGAGGAGGTCGCCGCCGGGCGCCGCGCGCCGACCCTGCGGGTGTGGGAGTGGGACTCCCCCGCGGTCATCATCGGCAGCTTCCAGTCCCTCGGCAACGAGGTGGACCCGGAAGGCGCCGCCCGGCACGGAGTGACGGTGGTGAGACGCATCTCCGGGGGCGGCGCCATGTTCGTGGAGAGGGCGAACACCATCACCTACTCCCTCTCGGTGCCCGCGTCGCTCGTCTCGGGTCTGTCGTTCGCCGACTCCTACGCCTACCTCGACGACTGGGTGCTCAGCGCGCTCGGCGACATGGGGATCAAGGCGTGGTACGTGCCGCTCAACGACATCGCCTCGAAGGAGGGCAAGATCGCGGGCGCCGCCCAGAAGCGCCTCGCCGGGGGCGAGGGGGCGGTACTGCACCACGTGACGATGTCCTACGACATCGACGTCGACAAGATGCTCGACGTGCTGCGTATCGGCAAGGAGAAGATGTCCGACAAGGGCACCAGGAGCGCCAAGAAGCGGGTCGACCCGCTGCGTCGGCAGACGGGCCTGCCGCGCGGCGACGTCATCGCACGCATGATCGCGTCCTTCCGCAGCCGCTACGGCCTGGCCGAGGGCCGCGTCACCCCCGAGGAGATGGCCCGCGCCGAGGAACTGGCGCTGTCCAGGTACAGCAGCGAGGAGTGGACGGCTCGGGTGCCGTGACCGGGTGACGGGCTCTCCCCGCCGAGGAGCCTCCGGCGGAGATTCTCGGCGGGGAGCGCCCGCAACGAAGGCCCTCCGGCGAAGGCCCTCGGGCCGAAGGCCCTCGGCGGAGTGTCCTCAGCCGAAGCCCTCGATGGGAAGCCCGCAACGGAGGCCCTCAGCGGAAGTCCGCCACGTGGTCGGCCACCCACTGGCGGTAGGTGAGCGGCGGGCGGCCGAGGAGGCGCGCCGTGTCGGGGGCGAGCGTCTCGGGGGTGGTCTCCATCGCGGCGTGGGCGTCCAGGATGCCGTCCGCGTAGGCCGGAGGCAGGCCTGCCTCGATCAGCTCCGCCCTGGACTCGGCGCGGGAGACGCGCTCGACGGCGAGGGGGCGGCCGAGGACGTCCTGGATGGTGGCGATCTGTTCGGCCTGGGTGAGCATGTCGGGGCCCGTGATCTCGGGCGCCGTGGCGACCAGGTCGTCGGTCAGCAGGGCGCGGACGGCCAGCGCCGCGATGTCGGCCTCGTGGACGAGGGTACGCCCCGCCTTCGGGTAGGCGGTCCGCACGGGGCCGCCCGCTCGCACGTGCGACGCCCACTCCAGGGTGTTGCTCGCGAAGCCGCCAGGCCGCAGGAGGGTCCACTCGGCGCCGGACGCGCGTACCAGGCGTTCGAGACGGGCGTGGTTGCCGAGGATGTCCGCCTCCGCGTCGTCGGCGGCCGGTTGTCCGGCGCCGGGGTCTTCGGGCACGCCGCGCGCGGAGAGGTAGACGAGGCGGCGGGTGTGCTCGGCGAGGAGGGTGACGGTCTCGGCCGCGCCGCGGGCGTGGGGCAGCGACCACATGAGGAAGGCGCCGTCCACCTCCGCCGTCAGGGCCGCCGTCAGGCTCGCGGGGTCGGCGAGGTCGCCGCGTACGGCCTCGACGCCGTCCGGGAGCCGGGCGATCGCGGGGTCGCGGACGAGGGCGCGCACCCGGGTGCCGGCCTGCGCGAGCTGTGCCGCCACCTGTCCGCCGACCTTTCCTGTGGCTCCGGTCACCAGAATCACGGTGGTTCTCCTTCGTAGCGGGGTGCGGAATCACCACGGCCGCCGTCTGCCGTGCGGGCCGTGGAACACCAGACTGCAAGTTGAAGTGCACTTCACGTCAACGGGTCCCCGCTTCCCCCGGGACGATCCCGTCACCTCCGACCCCCTGACCGCTGACCAACCGCTCGGTATGCTCAAGGTGCTCTGCCACCACAGCAGTTGGGAGGCACCACCCATGCATCAGGGACTCCGCAGAGCGGCGCTGGCCTGCGCCGCCCTCGCCCTCGGGGTCACCGCACTGCCCGCCACCGCGGCGCCCCGCGCCCAGGGCGAGGCACCCGGCGCACACCACCCGGCCGGCGGGGGCATGTCGGCCGTCATCCGCTACACCGACTACGGCATCCCCCACATCACGGCCAAGGACTACCCCTCGCTCGGCTTCGGGAACGGCTGGGCCCAGGCAGCCGACCAGATATGCGTGCTGGCCGAGGGCTTCGTGACCGTACGCGGCGAACGCGCCAGGTACTTCGGCGCCGAGGGAAAGCCCGACGGCTCCCTCTCGTCGGCCGGCACCAACCTCGCCAGCGACCTGTACTTCGCCGGTGTACGCGACTCCCGCACCGTGGAGAAGCTGCTCGACAAGCCGGCGCCCGAGGGCCCGAGCCGCCAGGTGAGGCAGCTGACGCGGGGCTGGGCGGCCGGCTACAACACCTGGCTGCGCGCGCACAAGGACGAGATACGCGACCCGGCCTGCGCGGGGAAGAAGTGGGTACGGCCCATCACCTCGCTCGACCTGTCCCGGCGGGCCTTCGCCCTGGCCGTGCTGGGCGGGCAGGGCGTCGCCGTCGACGGCATCACCAGCGCCGCCCCTCCCCCGGCGGACGGCGAGAGCGAGCGCGGCACGGGGAAGCAGCGCGGGACTGGAAAGCAGCGCGAGGCCGGGAAGCAGCGCGGCGCCGTCGATCCGCGGGAGGCCGCGCGCGCCGCCCGGAGCATCTTCGGCCAGGACACCGCCGACATGGGGTCCAACGCCGTCGCCTTCAACGGCTCGACGACCGCGAACGGCCAGGGCGCGCTCATCGGCAACCCGCACTACCCGTGGGCCGGCGGGCGCCGCTTCTGGCAGGCGCACCTGACCATACCCGGCGAACTGGACGCGGCGGGCGGGTCGCTGCTCGGCTCGCCCAGCATCTCCATCGGCCACAACGCGCACGTCGCCTGGAGCCACACCGTGGCCACGGGCACCACCCTCAACCTGCACCAGCTGAAGCTGGACCCCGACGACCCGACCGCCTACACCGTCGACGGCGCGACCGAACGGATGCGACCGCGCAAGGTCTCCGTCACCACCGAGGACGGTGAACGGGTGACCCGTACGCAGTGGTGGACCCGGTACGGGCCGGTCGTGAGCGCGTTGCAGGGCATCGAGCTGCCGTGGTCGAGGACGACCGCGTTCGCGCTGGCCGACCCCAACGCGCGCAACCTGCGGCTGACGGACGCCGGGCTGGCCTTCAGCAAGGCCCGCAGCGTGGCCGGGGTCCGCGCGGCGCTCGACCGGGTGCAGGGCCTGCCGTGGGTGAACACGGTCGCCACGGACTCCGCAGGACACAACCTGCTGGCCCAGTCGCAGGTGCTGCCACGGGTGACGGACGAACTGGCCGAGCGCTGCGGCACACCGCTGGGGCAGGCCACGTTCCCGGCCTCCGGGCTCGCCGTGCTCGACGGCTCGCGCGGCGACTGCGCCCCGAAGACGGGCCCCCACGCGGTCCAGTCCGGCATCTTCGGCCCGTCCGAGATGCCGGTACTGCGGGACGTGCCGTACGTGGAGAACTCCAACGACAGTGCCTGGCTCTCCAACGCGGACAAGCCTCTGACCGGATACCCGCGGATCTTCGGCGATCAGGGCACCGAGCGCTCGATGCGGACCAGGGGCGCCCTGCGGGACGTCGACGCGATGGCCCGCGAGGGCGGCATCACCCGCGCCGACCTGCACGAGCAGCAGTTCGCCAACCGGGTGCCGGCCGGCGACCTGGCGGCCGAGGACGCGGCGCGGGCCTGCGCCGCCCTCCCCCAGGGCGAGGCGGCCACCAGCGAGGGCGACACGGTGGACGTCTCCCGCGCCTGCGAGGTCCTGCGCGGCTGGGACCGCACGATGCGCACGAAGAGCGAGGGCGCGCTGCTCTTCGACAGGTTCTGGCGCCGACTGGTCCAGCAGGTGCCCGGGGAACAGCGCTGGAAGGTGCCGTTCGACGCGGAGCACCCGGTGGCGACGCCGCGCGGGCTCAACACCGCCGCGCCCGGTTTCCGCACCGCTCTCGCGGACGCCGTCGCCGAGCTGCGCGCGCACGACATCCCGCTGGACGCGCCGCTGGGCGCGCACCAGTTCGTGACGCGCAACGGCGAGCGCCTGCCCGTTCCCGGTGGCACCGAGGCGCTGGGCGTGTGGAACAAGACCGAGCCGGTCTGGGACGAGGAGCGGGGCGGCTACCGCGAGGTGCGGCACGGCTCCAGCTACATCCAGAACGTCACCTTCAGCCGCCGCGGCTGCCCGGTCCGCGCCGACACGCTGCTGACCTACTCGCAGTCCTCCGACCCGACCTCCCCGCACTACAGCGACCAGACGGCGCTGTACTCCAAGGGCCGCATGGTCGAGGAGAGGTTCTGCGAGAAGGACATCCGCTCGGCCCCCGGGCTGCGTACCGTCCGCGTCCGCGGACGCTGACCTCCGGGCGGTGCGGGCGCCCGCACCGCCCGGCTTCGGACGCCCACCACGCCAGGCGGCGTCACTCCGGTGGCCCGCCTGGCGTTGCCGGCCGCGCGGGGCGCGGTGAGGCTTGCGGCATGATCCCGGCGAACACGACTGGTGAGGGCGGCACGACGGTCGTCTACGGCGCCGACCCGCGGGCGGCGGAGCCCGGACCGCCGGTACTGGACCTCTACCTGGACCTGCGCTGCCCCTACTGCCGGGCCGTGGAGAACACGCTCGGGGACACGATGCGGCAGCTCGCCGACGCGGGCGAGTTCGTGCTGCACCACCACTTCGGCACCTTCCTCGACACCCGGCTGGGCGGTCACGGCTCGCACCGGGCGCTGGCCGCGCTGGGCGCCGCGGCCGACGTCGGCCAGCCGCAGTTCCTGACGTATCTGCACACGCTCTACCGCAACCAGCCCCACGAGGAGCACGACGGATTCGCCGCCGAACGCATGCTGCTGGGGCTGGCCAACGACGTGCCGAGACTGCGCAGCCGCACGTTCGACGACGCCGTCCTCGACCAGGCCTACGACTCGTGGGTGCGGCAGGTCAGCCGTGCCTTCGACGCGAGCGGGGTCGCGGCGACGCCCACGGTGCTCTTCGCGGGCCGCCCCGTCGCCGTCCTCGACGCCGCGGGCGAGGCGGTGGCACCAAAACAGTTCACGGCGCAGATCCACGACGCGACCGAGTGAGGAACGGCAGGCGGACGGCAGGCGGACGGCAGGCGAGGAGCACGGTGAGCAGCATGGCCGAGGAACAGCAGCGGATCGAGTTCTTGGACAACGCCGCCGAGGGCCGCTTCGAGGCCCGCGTCGACGGCACCCTCGCGGGGGTGGCGCAGTACCTGCGGGCGCCGGGCGTGGTCGCGGTGACCCACACCGAGGTCGAACCGGCCTTCGAGGGCAGGGGCGTGGGCGGCGCCCTCTCGCACCACATCCTGCAGGCCGCGCAGGAGGCGGGCGAGAAGGTGGCACCCGTCTGCCCGTACTTCGCGCGCTACATCCGCGAGCACCCCGACTACCAGCCGCTGGTCTACGACAAGCAGGACAAGCACGCGCGCGGCTGAACGGCCGGGGCGCCCCGCGGTCGCTCCGCACGGCAGCGGCCCGGCGCCCCCGCGCGGGTGGCCTTCACCGCTGCGGGCGGTCGGCCAGCGCGGGGATCACCCCCGTGCCGTAGGCGTCGACCGAGCGCTCTTTGGCGTCGTGCATGGCGTAGAGCGCGAACTGGTCGACGCCCAGTTGCGCCAGCTCCCGCAGCCGTGCCACGTGGGACTGCTCGGAGCCCAGCAGGCAGAAGCGGTCGACGATGTCGTCGGGCACGAAGGCGGTGTCCGGGTTGCCGGCCCGGCCGTGGTGGGCGTAGTCGTAGCCCTCGCGCTCCTTGATGTAGGCGGTGAGCGCCGCGGGCACCGCGTCGGAGTGCTCGCCGTAGCGTGCGACCAGGTCCGCGACGTGGTTGCCGACCATGCCGCCGAACCAGCGGCACTGCTCGCGGGCGTGCGCCAGCGCCGCGGGGGTGTCGTCGCACACGTAGGCGGGTGCCGCCACGCAGATGGTGACCGCTGACGGGTCCCGCCCGGCCGCTACGGCCGCCTCGCGTACGGCACCGACCATCCAGGCGGTCAGTACCGGGTCGGCCAGTTGGAGGATGAAGCCGTCCGCCTCCCGCCCGGCCAGGGCCAGCGCCTTGGGCCCGTAGGCCGCCATCCACACCGGCAGCCGCCCCTCGCGCACCCACGGCAACCGCACCGGTGTGCCGTCCACGACGGCCTCCCGGCCCTCGGCCAGGTCGCGGATGGCGGTCATGGCCTCCCCGAGCCTGGCCAGGGTGGACGGCGGCCGTCCGGCGACCCGCATCGCCGAGTCGCCGCGGCCGATGCCGCAGACGGTGCGGTTGCCGTACATCTCGTTGAGGGTGGCGAAGGTGGAGGCGGTGACCTCCCAGGCGCGGCTTTTGGGGTTGGTGACCATGGGCCCGACGGTCAGCTGCGTGGTGTGGGCGAGGATGCGGCTGTGGATGACGTACGGCTCCTGCCACAGCACCGGGGAGTCGAACGTCCAGCCGTAGGTGAAGCCGTTGCGTTCGGCGCGGCGCATCAGGGAGACGGTGGCGGATCCGGGGGGATCGGTCTGGAGAACGAGTCCGAAGTCCATGGGCACAACCCCTCAGTTCAAAAACTGGCAGATCCCGCGCGGCACGTACTGGCCCCTTCCGGCGCGGCCCGTGTACGTACGGCGGTCGATGACCGTTTCGCCACGGGAGAGCACCGTGACCACCCGGCCCGTGAGGGTTCTGCCCTCGTAGGCGGAGTAGTCGACGTTCATGTGGTGGGTTTGCGCCGAAAGAGTCTGCTCGGCGTGCGGGTCGTAGAGGACGACGTCGGCGTCGGCTCCGGGCGCGAGGGTGCCCTTCTTCGGGTAGAGGCCGAACATCCGCGCGGGGGTGGCGCAGGCGATGTCGATCCAGCGGCGCCTGGTGATATGCCCGTCCACGACGGCCTGGTGGAGCAGGTCCATGCGGTGCTCGACACCGGGCATCCCGTTGGGGATCTTGGAGAAGTCGCCCTTGCCGAGGTCCTTCTGGCCCGTGAAGCAGAAGGGGCAGTGGTCGGTGGAGACCACCTGGAGGTCGTCGGTGCGCAGCGCCCGCCACAGCGCCGCCTGGTGCTCGGCGGGGCGCAGCGGCGTACTGCACACGTACTTGGCGCCGCCGAAGTCGGGCTCGGCCAACTCGTCGGTGCTCAGGTAGAGGTACTGCGGGCAGGTCTCGCCGAAGACCGGCAGGTCCATCCCGCGTGCGGTGGCCAGCTCCGCCACGGCCTCCTGCGCGGAGACGTGGACGACGTAGAGCGGCGACCCGGCGACGCGGGCGAGCTGGATGGCCCGGTGGGTGGCCTCGGCCTCCAGCAGCACCTTGCGGACCTCGCCGTGGTGGCGCGGATCGGTGCGGCCCGCCGCGAGCGCCTGTTCGACCAGCACGTCGATGGCGATGCCGTTCTCGGCGTGCATCATCGCCAGGCCGCCGTTGGCCGCGGTGCGCTGCATGGCGCGGAGGATCTGGCCGTCGTCGCTGTAGAAGACCCCCGGATACGCCATGAACATCTTGAACGAGGTCACGCCCTCCTCCACGAGGGCGTCCATCTCCCGCAGGGTGCCCTCGTTCACGTCGGAGAGGATCATGTGGAAGGCGTAGTCGACGCAGGCCTGCCCGTCGGCCTTGGCGTGCCAGGTGTCCAGGCCCTCGCGTAGCGCGTGGCCCTTGGTCTGGACGGCGAAGTCGACGATGGTCGTCGTGCCGCCCCAGGCGGCGGCGCGGGTGCCGGAGGCGAAGTCGTCGCTGGAGAAGGTGCCGCCGAAGGGGAAGTCCATGTGCGTGTGGGCGTCCACGCCGCCGGGGATGACGTACAGGCCGCTCGCGTCCAGGACCCGGTCGGCGGTCAGGCTCCGGGCCACGGCTGCGTTCCGGTCGACGACGGCGACGACGCGGCCGGCGTCGATCAGCACGTCGGCCTGCATCTCCTCGGCGGCGGTGACGACCAGACCGCCCGTGATCAGCGTGGTGCTCATACCGCGGTTCCTCCTCGGGCGAGTTCGGCCTCGGCGGTGCGCAGGGCGGCCTCCAGCACGGCGGCGCCCGCCTCGGCCTCGGAGACGGTCAGCGAGAGCGGCGGGGCGATGCGCAGCACGCTCGGGGTGGAGTGGCCGCCGCCCTTGCCGATGAGGACACCGCCCTCGCGTGCGGCCTCCAGCACCAGCGAGGCGGCGCGCGGCGACGGCTCGCCGGTGCGCGGGTCCACCAGTTCGACGCCCACCATCAGCCCGCGTCCGCGCACCTCGCGGACGACTCCGCGCCCGGGGGTGCCTCCCGCCCTGAGGCGGGGCGACGCGGCCGAGCGCAGCCGCTCCAGCAGCAGTCCGCCCACCCGGCGGGCGTTGGACTGGAGGTCGTGCTCCAGCAGGTGGGCGAGGTTGGCCTGGGCGGCGGCCATGGTGATCGGGCTGCCGCCGAAGGTGGAGATGGAGTGGGCGTCGAGACAGTTCATGATCTCGGCGCGGGCGACGACGCCGCCGATGGACATGCCGTTGCCGATGCCCTTGGCGAAGGTGAGCATGTCCGGCGGACCCGCCGCGTCGTGGGCCTGCCAGCCCCAGAAGTGGTCGCCGGTGCGGCCCCAGCCGGTCTGCACCTCGTCGCTGATCCACAGGATGCCGTGCTGCTTCAGCTCCTCGCGGAAGGCGGCGTAGAGCCCGTCGGGCGGCGAGGTGAACCCGCCCACGCCCTGGACGGGTTCGGCGATCAGGGCCGCGACACCGGAGCCGGCCTGGCCGAGCATGTCGCGCAGGTCGGCGACGCAGGCCTCGGTGAACGCGGTGTCGTCCAGGTGCGCGTAGGGGCCGCGGGTACGGACGCCGCCGTGCACGTAGAGGGTCTGGAGGGGGGAGAGCGAGGTGGGCGACCAGGACCGGTTGCCGGTGATGCCGACGGTGGTGAAGGAGCGGCCGTGGTAGCTGTTGCGCATCGCCAGGATCTGGTTGGAGCGGCGGTAGGCGGTGGCCAGCAGCAGCGCGGCGTCGTTGGCCTCGGTGCCCGAGGTGGTGAAGAAGACCCGCGCGTCGGGGATGCCGGACAGCGCCGCGATCCGCTCCGCGAGCTCCACCATGGGGCGGTTGAGGTAGAGGGTGGAGGAGTGCACGATCCGCGCGGCCTGTTCGCTGACGGCCTTGGTGACCTCGGGCAGTGCGTGGGCCGTCATGGTCGTCAGGATGCCGCCGAAGAAGTCCAGGTAGCGGCGCCCCTCCGCGTCCCAGACGTGGCGGCCCTCGCCGTGGGTGATCTCCAGCGGCTGCTCGTAGTAGAGGGCCATCCAGTCGGGGAGGACGGCCTGGTGGCGGGCGTGCAGTGCGCGGTGTACGTCGGAGGAGGAGACGGGGGGAGCGGCGGAGACG
>NZ_JASKYT010000172.1:0-13978 GCF_041028275.1 Streptomyces sp. PU-14G | reverse complement strand
CCGGCGGCCGAAGGCGCTGGGGCCCCGCCTGCTCGGTGGAGATGCCGCGGTCGGCGTGGGCCGCATCGATGGCTCCCTTCCGCCCGAGGGGGCTCGGCGCCGTTGTGTTCGGGCAACTCTGGTATGCCGACCAGCGTTTGGGAAGACAGCCGCGCTTCCCCTTCCTCTCGCCGGGCTCCTCTCCGCCGGGCTCCAGTCGCCGGGCTCCAGCCCCGTGGGCCCCGACGGAAGCGGGGCGGCCAGCGGGCGACCGGCGGGCCACCGGCGGGCGGACCATCGAGCCACCGGCGGGCGAGCCCCGACGGGAGCGCTCAGCGTTTGGCGACGAAGACGTGCGCGGCGACGTCGTCACCGAGCTCGGCCACCTCGCCGCTGCTGCCCACCTGGACTCCCCCCGCCGCGCCGGAGCTGACGCTGACCACGGCGCCGGGCTGCACCCCCGCCCGCCGCAGCGTGTACATGAGCTGGGCGTCCATCTGGATGGGCTCGCCGATCCGGCGGACGACGACCGTCTTGCCGTCCGAGTCGGCGTCGAGGTCGTTGAGGCTGACGAGCCCGTGGTCGAGGAAGGGGTCGACCTCGCCCTTCTCGCCGAGTTCGCCGAGGCCGGGGATGGGGTTGCCGTAGGGCGACTCGGTGGGGTGGCGCAGCAGGTCGAGCACGCGGCGTTCGACGGCCTCGCTCATGACGTGTTCCCAGCGACAGGCCTCTGCGTGGACCTGTTCCCATTCCAGGCCGATGACGTCGACGAGGAGGCATTCGGCGAGCCGGTGTTTGCGCATGACGCGGGTGGCCAGCATGCGGCCCTCCTCCGTCAGCTCGAGGTGGCGGTCCCCGGCGACCGTGACGAGTCCGTCCCGTTCCATGCGGGCGACGGTCTGGCTGACCGTGGGCCCGCTCTGATCGAGGCGCTCCGCGATGCGGGCACGCATCGGGACCACACCCTCCTCCTCAAGTTCCAGGATGGTGCGGAGATACATCTCCGTGGTGTCGATGAGTCCTGACATGCGTAGCCCCTAGTCAGCTTGTGCGGTGGCCCTGCTAGCAATTCTGACGCATCCCGCTGACAACCGTCCCGCGGAAGGGGGGAGACGGTATTGACAGCCGGCGCAGACCAGTTGACAGAAGCAGGTCCAGACCTCACCGTGATCGCGGTACTACGGAACGGGACCGACCGACGAGCGACGAGCGGCGAGGGGCGAGGGGCGACGCGATGGGTGAAGGCGCGGCGGAGGCGGGGACGACACTCGCCGGGGATTTCCTGGACGCGGCCATCGCGCTGCTGTCGGAGGTCAGGGACGGCGAGGCGGGGAACATCCGGGCGGCGGGCGCGCTGCTGGCCCGCACGGTTGCCGACGGTGGCCGCGTCTTCGCTTTCGGTGCGGGGCACTCGTCCTTGCCGGCCCAGGACACCGTCTACCGGGCGGGGGGTCTGGCGGTGATGAACCTGCTCAACGTTCCGGGCGCGGTGGGGGTCGATGTGCGGCCCGCCACGCTCGGCAGCGCGCTGGAGCGGGTCTCGGGGCTCGCGGCGGCGGCGCTGGACTCCAGCCCGGCGCGCGCGGGTGACGTACTGGTCGTCATCTCCCTCTCGGGCCGCAACGCGCTTCCCGTGGAGCTGGCGATGAACGCGCGGGCACTGGGGCTGAAGGTCGTCGGGGTGACGTCGGTGGCGTACGCGCGCGAGACCCGCTCGCGCCACAGCACGGGCACCTTCCTCAAGGACCACTGCGACCTCGTCGTCGACAGCCGTATCGCCCTGGGGGACGCGGAGCTGACCGCCGAGGGGGTGGAGGCGCCGTTCGCGCCGGCTTCCACGGTGGTCACGAGCGCGCTGATGCAGGCGATCGTCGCGGAGGCGACGGGTGAGCTGGTGCGCCGGGGCGTCGAGCCGCCGATGCTGCGTTCGGGGAACGTGGACGGCGGGCACGACTGGAACGCCCGCGTGATGGACGAGTACGCGGACCGGATCTTCTACCGCTGACACCGGCCTTCCACCACTGACACCGGCTTCCCACCGCTGCCACCGGCGCCGCCAGCGCTGCCACCGGCGCCACCGGCTCAGTGCCGGTACCCGTGGTCGGTTCCGCGTTTCTCCAGGACGCCCGCCAGGTCCACCGCCGCCGCGACGAGCGCGGCGGTCTGCTCGGCGTAGTCGGCGTCCTCCCGGTCGAAGGGGCGGCGGCCCGCCTCTCTCAGGAAGGTGACGACTCCGAGCGAGCGGCCCCGGCAGCGCAGCACCGTGCACAGGCCGTGCACGGTCCCGGCGGGCCAGGTGCGGGCGCGCGCCCACTCGCCCGCTTCGTGCGCCGCGGTCGCGCCGGTGCCGCCACTGGCGCGGACCGAGGTGCAGCGCTGGTAGGCCTGGAGCGCGGGGTGCCCTTCGGTGTAGGCGACGGGGATGCCGCTGGGCGCGTTCGCCTCGATGTACGGCGCCCGGCCGCGGTCGGCGACGGGGGTGGTGGCGGCCCGCAGGAGACGGGTGTCGCTGGGCGGCAGCGCGTCCAGCGAGGTGTCCAGCGTCGGGGAGGGCTCGGGGCCGGGGTCGGCGGCGAGGTCGAGCAGCGCGCGGTCGGCGAACCCGGCGAGGGCGAACTCCAGGTGGAGGCGGGCGGCCTCCATGGGGTCGGGGCATTCGGCGGCGGCCCGGGCCGCGCGGTGCAGCTGGCTGTCGCGGAAGCGGAGCCGTGCCGCGTCGCGCTCCGCGCGTTTGTGGGCGGTGACGTCCTGGAAGAGCCAGGCCACACCGAGCGGTACGGGCTCTTCGGCGAGGGGGGAGGCGAGCCGCAGGAACCCGCTGCGCCAGCAGCGGCGCCGGGACTCGGCCCCGGTGTCCGCCGCGGGTCCTGTGGCGCGTCCTGTCCCCCGGGTGCCCGCGTCGTTCCCGTCGGCGAGGGGGGCGCGCAGCGTCACCCAGATTTCGGCGGGGGCGGGCGGCGAGCCCTCTCCGAGGACGTGCTGGAGGGCGCCTTCGAGCTCTTCCATGCCCTGGTCGAGCAGCTCGCCCAGGGGCCGTCCCAGCATGGCCGCCCTGGCGGGGGCGCGGAAGGCGCGGGCGGCGTGCGCGTTGGCGACGGTGGGGCGCAGGTCGGCGTCGACCAGGACGACGCCCCAGGAGGCGTCCTCCAGCAGCGCCTCGCTCAGCGCGATGGAGCGTTCGAGGTCGATCTGGGCGTGCACCTCGCTGAACGCGCAGTAGACGCCCTTGGCGCGGCCGTCGGCTCCGGTGACGCCGGAGGACTGGATGCGCACGAGCACCCGCCCGCCGTCCTTGGTGAGCAGCGCGAACTCGTGGAGGTGGCGGCCGGGCGAGCGCATCGCGCCCAGCAGTTGGCTTTCGATGTCCTCCGCGTCGGCCGCGCGCACCGCCCACCCCGCGAGCCCCTGGCGGCCGACGGCCTCCTTCTGGGACCAGCCGAGCATGCGTTCGGCCTCGCGGTTCCAGTGGGTGATCACGCCGTCGGCATCGAAGGCGCACAGGGCGGCGTCCATGCCGTCCAGCAGCGCCGCGAGCAGGAGTTCGTCGTCGGGTCCGCCGTCGTCGCCGTCCGAGGACGACGCGGAGTGTGTCTCGGATCGAGCCGCCACCTCGGCACCCCCCTAGATGCTCTGCCGTCGCGGACAGCGACGGAATGTTCACGGATCATTCAACTCGAACGTGACGCAGAGCACAGTGAGTTCCCGTAAATCGTTGTCGCCCCGAAACTCACCCGGGCGAGCGAGGCCGGTGGCGGGTGCGGGATCGTCCGGTGCGCGCCGCTCTCCGGTGGCGGGTGCGGGACCGCCCGGTACGCGTGTGACTGAGTACTTCAGTTGGCCACTTGGCGGTTCAGTTGGCCACTGGCGTGCTCGACGTCGAGCCGTCCGGCCAGACCCATGAGGAACCGAGTCCCAGCGTCGCGTGCACCCCGCTTCCAATAGTCAGTTGAACGGACTATGGTTCGCGGCGTGACTGATCGTAAGAAACCGTTGCAGGAACCGACCCTGCTCATCCTTACCGCCCTGGCCGACGCCCCCCGCCATGGCTACGCCCTCGGCCAGGAGATCACGGAGATGTCCGAGGGCCGGGTCAAGCTGCGCACCGGCACGCTGTACGGCGCCCTGGAACGCCTGCAGGCCGACGGGCTCATCGCGGTCTTCGCCGAGGAGCGGGTCGAGGGGCGCCTGCGCCGCACCTACGCGCTGACCGTCCAGGGGCGCCGGACCCTGGCCGAGGAGGCGCGTCGGCTGGCCGCCACCGCACGCGAAGCTACCCGCCGCCTGAACAAGGCAGCAGACAGCGGTGCGGCGGGGGCTCTCGCATGACGGACATGAGGGGCTCACAGCCCGCCCCGCGTGTCCTGTCCCTCTACCCGCGGCGTTATCGGGCCGAGCACGGGGACGAGATCACGCAGCTGTACCGGGACGCCACCGAAGGCGCCAACGCGCACGCCCGGCGCCGCGAAGACTGGGACATCGCCGCCCACGCCCTGCGCGTACGCACCGCCCTCGCCTCCCACCAGCCGCTGGGCCGCTTCACCCTGACCGCCGCCCCGTACGCGCTGGCAGCCGCAGCCTCCATCGCTGCGTCCCGGGTAGCGGCGACGGCTGCCGATGGCATCCGGGATGAGGACACGGCCTCGCTCCCCGGCCTCGACGGTCTGCTCCCGGGCATGGGCGGTCTGATGGTGTGCCTGGCCACATTGGCGGCCGGGGCGCTGGCGTGCGCGGGCCGCTGGCCTCGGGCCCGGGCGCTGAGCGCGCCGGCCGTGGTGCTGCTCGTCGCGCAGGTGCACGCGTCCGCCTGGCTGCTGCCGCTACTGGCGGTCGTGGTGCTGATGCCGTCGGGGGCCGAACCCGCCAGGACCGACCGGCGCCTGGCTCTGGTGCTCGCCGCGCTCACCTGGCTGCCCACATTCCCGATCGCCCTGCCCGTGATCAGCACGCTCGGCGCCGGCATGATCGGCCAGCTGGGTCCCGTCCTGGCTGTGTTGGTGTGGCGGACCGCTGTGCAGGGCTGCACGACCCACCACGTGCCGGCCGTCCTCTTCGCGGGCCTGCCCTGGATCACCACGCCGACCGCATCGCCCATCGGCCTCGGCATCGTGACTGCGGCGCTCACCCTGGCCTGGTGCGTGGGACGCACGGCAGGCACCCGCCTTGCCGGAAAAGGAGGCGGTCGCCCTCGTGTCTAGTGTGATGCGGCCGACCGCAAACGTTCACCGGGTCCTGCGCTGCCTTCCGGGTGTGCCCTCGCGGTGCGGGGGCACACCCCGCGCTTCCTCCTGACGCTCCCCGTCCCCGAAATCCGTCCCGAAAAGCGTTTGCCGCTGCCCCAGGGTGGTGCCTACGGTGTGGAGCACACAGGAAAGGAGGTGATCCGGCTGATGATCAATCACCGGACGTGTGAGGTGGCTGCGGCCTAAGGCCGACGCCACTGCGTGACGCCGGCTCGCCGGCCAATCCACAGCAGTCACCCGGCCCGTGGGCTCGTCGGACTCGTCCGACCGACGCCCTTCGCTTCGGCGGAGGGAGTCGCCCACGGGCCGTTCTGCTGCCGTCCTCCTTGCCCCCAGCGGCTGACAGCCGCACCCGCCGGGGGCGGAGCCCGCTCGCTTCAGGGACAGATCCGCTCGCTTCAGGGACAGAGCCGTTCGATGCACCAGCCGTCGCCGTCCGTACGGCGCCGGCTG
This sequence comes from Streptomyces sp. PU-14G, assembly GCF_041028275.1. Classification (NCBI taxonomy): domain Bacteria; kingdom Bacillati; phylum Actinomycetota; class Actinomycetes; order Kitasatosporales; family Streptomycetaceae; genus Streptomyces; species Streptomyces sp. PU-14G. Next base: position 8,306 of record NZ_JASKYT010000172.1, on the reverse strand, counting down.
TAGCGCAGCCTGTCGTGCAGGCGGTTCTCCCTGCCCTGCCAGAACTCCACCGTCTCGGGACGCACCCGGTAGCCGCCCCACTGGGCGGGCGCCGGCACGTCCTCACCCTCCGGGTAGCGCTCCGCGAGCCGGGCGAACATCCCGTCCAGCTCCTCGCGTGAGGCCACCCGCGAGGACTGCTCGCTCGCCCAGGCACCGAGCTGGGAGCCGTGCGGGCGGGTGCGGAAGTAGGCGGCGGTCTCGTCGCGTCCTGTGCGCTCGGCCGTGCCGGAGACGATCACCTGGCGGGCGATGCCGTGCCAGGGGAAGAGCAGGGACACCCGCGGGTTGGCGTCCAGTTCGCGGCCCTTGCGGGAGCCGTAGTTGGTGAAGAAGACGAAGCCCCGCTCGTCGTACTTCTTGAGCAGGACGGTACGGGAGCTGGGCCGGCCGTCCTCGTCGGCGGTGGAGCAGATCATCGCGTTGGGCTCGTGCAGCCCCGCGGCCCGCACCTGTGCGAACCACCGCGCGAACTGGGCGAAGGGGTCGGGCGCGAGGTCGCTCTCGTCGAGCCCCGCGTCGCGGTAGTGGGCCCGCATCACCGCGGGGTCCAGGGTGGTGGAGTCGTCATCGGCCTGGCCGGCGGGGTGTCCGGCGGCGGTGTCAGCGGCTTTGCCGGCGGCGTGGCCGGCAGCGTCATCAGCGTGAGGCACGCCGCCATCTTGCAGCATCGGCCCCGGCCGCGGTCCGACAGTCTGCCCGGTGGACACCCGGTGCACACCTGAGGGTCCGGAATCGGCCGCTGTGCCACTTCTCACCCTCCCCCGCGGGGCCGCGAACCGCCAGAATCCTGCGCGGAGAGCTGTGACGTCCGCACGTCAGGGGCTATGGTTGCCGCTCCGTCCGGCAGGGTGCTCCGGCCACGGGGCCGCGGAGCGTGACCACCCACCCAGGCGGGCATGACCGAGGGGAGGCCCGGTCCGTGAGCCGCGGGACGCGGCAGCGGAACCGCGCGCCGCCCGCACAGCGGACCACGCTGCCCCGCGCAGCCCATGCCAGCAGGTCGTTCCGCCGCCAGCTGTTCCTGGCGGCGCTCTGAAGAGGGAGCCGCCAGATGTCCGACTTCGTACCCGGGCTTGAGGGAGTTGTCGCGTTCGAGACGGAGATCGCCGAACCCGACAAGGAAGGCGGCTCGCTCCGCTACCGGGGCGTGGACATCGAGGACCTCGTCGGCCACACGTCCTTCGGCAACGTGTGGGGGCTGCTGGTCGACGGCGGCTTCAACCCCGGCCTGCCCCCCGCCGAACCGTTCCCCATCCCCGTGCACTCGGGTGACATCCGCGTCGACGTCCAGTCGGCCCTGGCCATGCTGGCGCCGGTGTGGGGCCTCAAACCCCTGCTCGACATCGACACGGCCACCGCACGCGACAACCTGGCGCGGGCCGCCGTGATGGCCCTCTCCTACGTGGCGCAGTCCGCGCGCGGCCAGGGCCTGCCCATGGTGCCGCAGAAGGAGATCGACAAGGCCGACACCATCGTCGAACGCTTCATGCGCCGCTGGCGCGGCGAGCCCGACCCCAAGCACGTGGCGGCCGTCGACGCCTACTGGACGTCCGCCGCCGAGCACGGCATGAACGCCTCCACCTTCACCGCCCGCGTCATCGCCTCGACCGGCGCCGACGTGGCCGCGGCGCTGTCCGGCGCCGTCGGCGCCATGTCGGGCCCGCTGCACGGCGGCGCGCCCTCCCGCGTCCTCGGCATGATCGAGGAGATCGAACGCACCGGCGACGCGGACGCCTACGTGAAGCGGCAACTCGACCGCGGCGAGCGCCTGATGGGCTTCGGCCACCGCGTCTACCGCGCCGAGGACCCGCGGGCCCGGGTGCTGCGCCGTACGGCCAAGGAGCTGGGCGCCCCGCGCTACGAGGTCGCCCTGGCGCTGGAGAAGGCCGCCCTGGCGGAACTGCGCGCCCGCCGGCCCGACCGGGTCCTGGAGACCAACGTCGAGTTCTGGGCCGCCATCGTCCTCGACTTCGCCGAGGTACCGGCCCACATGTTCACCTCGATGTTCACCTGCGCCCGCACGGCGGGCTGGTCGGCGCACATCCTGGAGCAGAAGCGGACGGGCCGACTGGTGCGGCCGTCGGCCCGGTACGTGGGGCCAGGGCCCCGCAGCCCACAGGATGTGGACGGCTACACGAGCTGACCCCGACCCGGGGTCGGGGTCGGCAACCGGTCGGTACGGTCGCGCCCCGTCTGAAACGACGCCGGCCGCACCGCGCTGCGTGGCACTGCGCGTGGTGCGGCCGTGACGGCGGGGCAGAAACGTGGCGAGCTCAGCCGATGCCGATCGGGTTGACGAAAGTGCCGGGGCGGGTGGCACCGGACTGGTCGAGGAGGGCACCGCCGTACGGCCAGTCGAGGGTGACGTGCGAGGTCTCGTCGGGCGGGGTGATCAGGACCTTGCTCGGAACGAAGCGCTTGGGGCCCTCCATGCCCTCGGGCACCGGCAGAATGTTCATCGACACCGCCGCCGTGTCCTCACCCGGCTTCAGCGTCATGGTGCTCGGAGTGTCCGCGGAACGGCGCAGGTCCCACGTCTCACCGGACTCGCTGACCAGCTGAACGCCCGGGAAACCGCGCAGCGTGCACGTACGGTTGCTCTCGTTCGTCAACTTGATGCTCGCGACCTGCTGGTTGTCGGCCTCCATGTCCGGACGGCCGCCGTGCGGGCCACCCCACTTGAAGTCCAGCTCCCCGGTGTGGCAACGCTTGCCGGCGCTGCCGGAGGAGACGTTGATCGCGTCCGTGCGCGACCCCTTCGCCGCCATCTCCTTCACCTTGACCCCCGAGACGCTCTCCGCGCCCTTGTCCTGCGCCGCGGAGTGGGCACCGGCCTTGGAGGCGGACGAGTCGGAGGACGAGTTGCACGCGGTGGCACCCGCGCCGACCGCGACGACGGCCAGCACGGCAGCGGTGCAACGAACAGCGCGGTTGAGCATGGCGGACATGTTCCCTCTTTCCCGGCGCAGGGCCCTCGCCCCGCGCTCCCCGTCGTGTGGAGTGCGTTACGAGAGGTGTGATGCGGCGCCGCCGGTCAGAGTTCACGGATGTTTGTCCGCAGCTTGTAACAGCGGACGTCGGCCCCACGTGGTGCGGGGCCGACGCGCCGCGTCGGGTCTGCCTACGCGGGTCGCCCCGCGAACGCGACGAAGTCCGCCCACCGGGCGGACGGCACGGAGAGGACGGGACCGCGCTGTTCCTTCGAGTCACGGACGTGGACCGTATCGATGGCGTGCGCGACCTCCACACAGTCGCTGGAGCCAGACGAGCCGCTGTAGCTGCTCTTGTACCAGGACAGCTCGCGGAGCCGAGCCGCCTCCTGCTCGTTCGTCATCGTTCCCCTGCCAACTGCTCGATGAAAGCGGCTGAATCCTCGACGTTCAGCGCCTGTGACCGCAGCTTGCCATACCGCAGAGCGAATGTGCTCACATGTTTGGCCTCGCTCACGACGTGACCGATGTCCTGGGCCTCGAAGTAGCCGTACTGCCGTTGCTCCGAGGTCTCCACAAGCACGAATCCACCGCTGAGCCCGGTGTGGAAACCGAGGCCGATCGGCACGACTTGGATCACCACGTTGCGGAGATTGCCCATGGCCAGCAGGTGCCGGTACTGCTCCTTCATCGTGTCGCGCCCGCCCAGTTCCTGGCGCAGCGCGGCTTCTCCGATGACGAAGGTGAAATCCACCAACGGACTCTTGGTGAGGATTTTTTGCCTGGTCAGGCGAATATCCACGTTGTCCTCGATGGCCTCCTCGTCCAGGACGGGTACGTGGCCCTCGAACAGGGCACGCGCGTATCCCTCCGTCTGCAACAGCCCTGGAACCAGCAGCGGGTCGTACCCAAATCGGCTGACGGCCTCCATCTCCAGCAGAACGAAGTCCCGGAAGAATGGGAGCAACTTCGCCAAGTCAACGTCCTCCTGGAGCGTTTCCAGGACGCCACCCGCGTTCAGCACCCGTTCCGCAGCCTCCGTGAGGGGAGCCTTCGCGGCGCGGCGGCCCTGTTCGACCGACGCGAGCTGTTCGGGTGAGTAGCCCAGCAGTGGGGCGAGGGCCTCCTGCGAATACCCGGCGGCCTTGCGGAACTTCCGCAACAGCTTGCCGTAGGCGACCCACACGCCTGGGCGGTCGTCCTCGCGTTTGCGCTGGTGGACTACGTCCACCGTACGCGGTGAGGGGACGGCGCGGCCGTCCTTCCTTCGGTTGGCAACGGTCATACGCTCTCACGTCCTTGTGCGCCCTCAACGGGTCTCAGCGTCAACGCCGTTCGCCGTGCGGTGGTCACGGCGTACGGCCCGTACATCCCCACGCAGAAGACGTACGCCGCCGTACCCGTGGTCCGGGCACGCGCTCGCGACCTGGTGAACGCTAGCCGCGTAGCGGGACGGTCACGCCATGAATCCGCAAACGCAGAAAATTCGCCAGCCCGCGCCACCACGGTTGGTGTCGGCGCCGTCGACGTTCGCCGTGCAGCTCAGCTCCACGAGGCGGGGTGCCCGCCTCGCGCGGCTGCTGGCCACGCAGTGGCTGGACGAACGCGGGGTGCCGTACCGGAGTACGGCCTCTCACACGGCGGCGCTGCTCGTGGCCGAGCTGGCGGCCAACGCCGCACGGCACTGCGGCAGCATCGGCCGGGACTTCCGGTTGCGGTTGACGCTGAGGGAGGCGGAGAGGGCCACCGGCAGGGTGCTGCGGGTGGAGGTGACCGACGCGCGGGCGGACAAGCCGCTGCCGCAGGGGCCGCCCGTCGCGGCGGGCCCCGAGGAGGAGTCGGGACGCGGCCTGGTGCTGGTGGATGCGCTGGCGGACCGCTGGGGAGATCGAGTGAACGACCTGATCACCAAGACCCTGTGGGCGGAGGTGGATCTACCGGTGTGAACGGCGAAACCAGCGGTCAGCGGGGGTCGCGGATGCCGTCGATGATGCGGGTCCAGTTGTCGTCGCCGTGGCCGTCCTCGATGGCCCGCCGATAGTGGGCCCGCACGGTCTGCGGGAGCGCGAGCCCGAGGCCGAGTGAGGTACTGGTCTCGACGATATGGTCGGCCGTCGCGCCCATCATCGTGACCGTGCTGAGGTGCCCGGGGTGCTCACCGGCGTCCAGTGCCGTGCCGGGTTCCGCCTCTCCCGCTCTCATCATGTCGCCGATGGAGTCGGTGGTCGCGAGCAGTTCCGGCAGTGCCTGCCGTGCCGCCATTCCGGCGCTGCCCAGCATCGCCGTGGCGTGCATCATCCCGGAGAGCGTGGTGAGGAAGACGGCGAGCTGGGCTTGGTACATGAGTTGTGCGAGCCCCGCGTCGTCACCGAGGTACCGGGGCGCGCCGATCCTTTCCAAGGGCTCGCGGTGCTGCTCCAGCGCTTCGGCGGGACCGCTGTAGTAGACGTACGCCGCCTCCGTACCGACCATCGGCGCCGGGACCATGACGCCGCCGGTGAGAAAGGCGGCGCCGAGACGTTCGGCCCAGGCTGCCGCCTCGCGGGACCTGTCGGGCGTGTCCGAGCTGAGGTTGACGAGAGTCCGCCCGGCCAGTCCTTTGGTGGCGCCGTCGAGGATGTCGTACATCGCCGGGTAGTCGGTGAGGCTAAGGAGCACCAGGTCACTCGCCTGTACCGCCTCGGCGGGCGTGGCCGCGAGGCTCGCGCCGTCGGCGACGACTCCGTCGGCCCGGCCGGCCGTGCGGTTCCAGACCGTGACCTGGTGTCCGGCGGCCAGGAGCGTACGGGCCATCGCCCGGCCCATCGGGCCGAGCCCGATCACCGTGACAGGGGTGTCGTGTGCGGCAGAGAGAGTGTGTCGTTCGTTCATCCCTCCATGCTTGGTGAGCCTCCGTACTATCGGAAGTACGCACTATTTTCTGCGGTACTTACCCTTTCGTAAGTGAGGAGACCGGCGCATGCCCACGGCGCGGCGGAACGGCCCCTACATCTGCGGCATCGATGCCGCACTCGACGTGGTGAGCGGCAAGTGGAAGGGGCTCATCCTCTGGGAACTCGACGCCCATGGCACGCGCAGGTTCGCCGAGCTGCGTCGCGGACTGCCGGGAGTGAGCGAGAAGATGCTGACCCAGCACCTGCGCCAGATGGAGGAGGACGATCTCGTGCACCGGAAGGTGTACGCCCAGGTCCCGCCCCGTGTCGAGTACTCCCTGACCGAGCACGGGCGCACACTCAACCAGGCGCTCGGATCGCTGGGCGTCTGGGGCAAGGAACGCATCCGGCGCGAGGGCTGTGGCGTGGTCACCGTCGCCGAGGCGGCGTACGAGTAGCCGCCGGGCGGTCATCGTCGCCGAGGCGGCGTACGAGGAGCCGCCGGGGTCCTCTCCGGCGTGCGCCTCACGTGGCTGTCGTGCCCGTGCGTATCGGGCGGCGGTCGCGCCGCCGCTGGAGGGCACGGAAGTCCTCGCACCACGCCTGGTTGCGCCCGGGCTTCCCGTCCTCGGACTGCCGGACGGTCCGGGTGGCGTACAGGCTGTTGAGCAGCCACGGCTGTTTGTCGGGACCGATGTCGCGGACCATGGCGTCGGCCTGTGCCACGCCGTAGGTGGCGACCGCGAGCTTCCCCGTCTCGCGGAACCGCTCCACCTGGTCCCGCAGATAGTGCCTGTTGCGGTGGAACCAGGGGCTCGCGGACAAGAAGGCGTCCCACTGCTCCTGCGGGAACGGGTCCCGCACGGCCAGTCTGAGGAGCTGCCACACCCGTGTGTCCGGGTCGATGCCGTAGTGCCGGGCGAAGCGGGGCGGGATTCTGTCCCGCGTGTGCGCCCGCCAGTTGAGGACCAGGGAGAACTCCGTGGCGAGGAACTTCTGGTCGGCGCGGAGACGCGGGACGACGTAGTCCAGGTACTGCTGCGCCGCGTCGAGTGAGGTCACGTGTGGGTGGATGTCGACGCCCTCGATCTGGGGCGTTCCGTGGACGAAATCCAGCCACCGGCGGGTGGCCGCGGTCCGCTCGGCGGGGTTGTCGAGATGGTTGAGCGCGCCCATGTACAGGCGGGTCCTGCACCCGTGGGGGAAGTGCTTCCTGCGGTACGCGATGAGGTGCTCGGCCACATGCTCGTAGAACCTGTTGAGGGCGGGGCCGCCCCGGTCGGCGCGCCGGCTCTCCAGGAACGGCTCGTTGCCGATCACGAGGATGTCGACCTTGCCCAGCACGGCGCGGGCCGCCCCCTCGACGCGGGCCAGCTCAGTCTCCATCGGGCCGCTTCCCGGGGCGGGGAGCGCACGCTGCTGGTAGGGGAACTTCAGTGACAGCACGGTGCCGTACTGCTTCTCGTGCGCGTCCAGCAAGGTGGCCACCGCCCGCTGCCTCTCCGGCGCGTCCCGGTCGACCTCCGGCATCGGCAGGAAGCCCCGCACCCAGCTCGCGGAAACGCCCCGGAGCCGGGCGAACCCCACCTCCGAGGGGTCCTCGTTGAAGTTGGCGCCCAGGACGCCGCTCGGGGCCCTCGCGGTGCGGTGGTCCGGGGAGCCGTCACCTCCGCGACCGCCTTCCTCGTCCTTTCCCGCGCTGCATCCCGCCGCCAGGAGAGCGGCGGCGGACGCCCCGAGCAGCAGGCGCCGCCGCGACGCTCCGGGCTCCGGCGCGCGGGACGGACCCTGCGCGGGGGACGGGCCCTGCGCGTGGGGCGGGCCGGGCTCCGGCGGCGTCGTGGGAGACATGACGTTCTCCTTCTCGGTGTGCCGAGGGATACACGCAACGGCTACGTCTCAGCGGGGCCGGCAGTGTTCCGCGCCCCGCCGGGGCGGCCAGCCCACGCCGACCGGGCTGACGAAGGTGCCGGGGACGTGGAGAGGAGGGGAGGGGGGAGGGGAGGGCCGCCCCGGAGAGGCCTCGTCACGGTAGGCTGCCAACTTCTGGACGGCTCCGCTCACTTCAGGTAAGGGGCAGGAGCAAGCCCGATCAGGACTGTCTCTTCTGTCCCGTCCGCATGTCGGCTGGTCGGCGGCTGATCGATGAGCAACATCGCGATGAGCAGCATCGAACGGAGAGAAAATGCCTCCTCACGAGGAAAGCACGGGCCCGGTCGCCCCTGAAGTGCGCCGCGCTGTCCCCGCGCCCGGCGTCGCCGGAGACCTGGAAGCGGCCCTCCCGCGGCCCGGCCGACCGGTCCGTCCGGACCCGGCCGAGCAGCCGGAAGAGTCGGAAGGGCGGCAGGAACGGGAGGAAGAGAGCCAGGAGACTCCCGGACGCGCCCGCGGTGAAGGTGAGGCGGAGGCGGAGGTCTCCCCTCCCCCTTCCCCGGATGCGGCGGCTGCCGCCGCAYCCGRS
>NZ_JASKYT010000171.1:0-14132 GCF_041028275.1 Streptomyces sp. PU-14G | reverse complement strand
CTCCCCCGCGGCGTCCTCGCAACCCGCCCCCCGCATCCGCTCGTTCGTGGCTCTGGGCGACTCGTTCACCGAGGGCATGTCGGACCTGCTGCCCGGCGGCGCCTACCGCGGCTGGGCCGACCTGCTGGCGGCCAGGCTGGCCGCCCTGGAGCCCGACTTCCGCTACGCCAACCTGGCCGTACGCGGCAAGCTCATCGGCCAGATCACCGAGGAGCAGGTCAACCCCGCCGTGGCCATGGGCGCCGATCTGGTGACGCTGGTGGGCGGACTCAACGACGTGCTGCGGCCCCGCTGCGACACCGCGCGGGTGTGCGCGCTGCTGGAGGAGGCCGTCGGCAAACTGGCCCCGTCCTGCTCCACTCTCGTCCTGATGCGCAGCCCCGGCCGCAGCGGTCCGGTGCTGGAGAGGTACCGGGGCCGTATGGAGGCCCTCTTCTCCTTCATCGACGAGCTGGCCGAGCGGCACGGCGCCGTGGTCGTCGACCTGTTCGGGTCCCGGACGCTGTCCGACCCCCGGCTGTGGGCCGACGACCGGCTGCACCTGACCGCGGAGGGGCACCGCCGCGTCGCCGAGGCCGTCTGGCAGCGGCTCGGGCTGCCGGCCGAGGCGGACTGGGACGCACCGCTGCCGCCCTCCCGGCCACCGTCGTGGCCCACCCGCCGCCTGGCGGACCTGCGCTTCGCCCGCGTCCATCTGCTGCCCTGGATAGGCCGCAGGATGACCGGCCGCTCCTCCGGCGACGGGCGCGCCCCCAAGCGCCCCGATCTCGACCTCCTCTGAGCGGACAGGCGCCCGAAGGGGCGCGGGGAACTGCGCGACCAGCCACAACGCACCGGCAGACTGCGAGGCACAGACAGGGGCAGCCCAGCCCCCAGCCGGGCCCGGCTCCCAGCAGGTCAGCGGCAGGGCACCGCGCAGCGGCCCGTAGACTCGGGCGGCGTGAGTGACAAGCCGCGCATCCCGAACGTCCTGGCGTCCCGCTACGCCTCCCCCGAGCTGGTCCGCATCTGGTCCCCCGAGTCGAAGATCGTGCTGGAGCGGCGGCTGTGGCTCGCCGTGCTGAAGGCCCAGCGGGACCTGGGTGTCGCCGTGCCCGAGGAGGCGCTCGCCGACTACGAGCGGGTGCTGGAGACCGTGGACCTGGCCTCGATCGCGGAGCGCGAGAAGGTCACCCGGCACGACGTGAAGGCCCGCATCGAGGAGTTCAACGCGCTGGCCGGGCACGAGCACGTACACAAGGGCATGACCTCCCGCGACCTGACGGAGAACGTCGAGCAGCTCCAGATCCGCCTCTCCCTCCAGCTGGTGCGGGACCGCACGGTGGCGGCGCTGAGCCGGCTGGGCGCGCTCGCCGGTGAGCACGCGGCGCTCGTGATGGCGGGCCGCTCGCACAACGTCGCCGCGCAGGCCACGACGCTGGGCAAGCGGTTCGCGACGGGCGCCGACGAGCTGCTGGTCGCCTTCGAGCGGCTGGAGGAGCTGCTGCGCCGCTACCCGCTGCGCGGCATCAAGGGCCCGGTCGGTACCGCGCAGGACATGCTGGACCTGATGGGCGGCGGAGACGAGGGCGCCGCGAGACTGGCCGACCTGGAGCGCAGGACCGCCGAGCACCTCGGCTTCGGGCGGGTCCTGACCTCCGTCGGCCAGGTGTATCCGCGTTCGCTGGACCACGAGGTGGTCGGCACCCTGGTGCAGCTGGGCGGCGCGCCCTCGTCGCTGGCCAAGACGATCCGACTGATGGCGGGCCAGGAGCTGGTGACCGAGGGCTTCAAGGAGGGCCAGGTCGGCTCGTCGGCGATGCCGCACAAGATGAACACCCGCTCGTGCGAACGCGTGAACGGCCTGATGGTGATCCTGCGCGGCTACTCCTCCATGGCGGCCGAGCTGGCGGGCGACCAGTGGAACGAGGGCGACGTCTCCTGCTCGGTGGTGCGGCGCGTGGCGCTGCCGGACGCGTTCTTCGCCTTCGACGGCATGGTGGAGACGTTCCTGACGGTGCTGGAGGAGTTCGGCGCCTTCCCCGCCGTGGTGGCCCGGGAGCTGGACCGCTACCTGCCATTCTTGGCGACGACCAAGGTGCTGATGGGCGCCGTGCGCGCCGGGGTGGGCCGCGAGGTCGCGCACGAGGCCATCAAGGAGCACGCGGTGGCCTCCGCGCTGGCGATGCGCGAGGGCGCCGAGCACAACGAACTGCTGGAGCGGCTGGCGGCCGACGCCCGCATCCCGCTGGACCGCGCCGCGCTGGACGCGCTGATGGCCGACCGGCTCTCCTTCACCGGCGCGGCGGCGGCGCAGACGGCGGAGGTCGTCGCCCGCGTCCAGGAGGTCGCCGCGCTGCACCCGGAGGCCGCCGCCTACCGGCCGGGGGCGATCCTCTGAGCCCGCGCTTCACCCAGGAGGAGCTGGAGGCCGCCCGCGGCAGGCTGGTGCCCGACGTGGCGGCCGAAGGGCTGCGGGTGCTGTTCTGCGGCATCAACCCGGGACTGCTCTCGGCGGCGACGGGCCACCACTTCGCCCGTCCTGGCAACCGGTTCTGGCCCGCGCTGCACGCCTCCGGTTTCACTCCGCGCCGGCTGCACCCCGAGGAGGAGCACGAACTCCTCTCGTACGGCCTGGGCATCACCAACGTGGTGGGCCGGGCCACGGCGCGCGCCGACGAGCTCTCCCGCGAGGAGTTCACCGAGGGCGGGCGGCTGCTGGAGGAGAAGGTCGCCCGGCTGCGGCCCCACTGGCTGGCCGTCCTCGGCGTGACCGCCTACCGGGCCGCCTTCGACGAGCGCAAGGCGGCGATGGGTCCGCAGGAGCGGCGGATCGGCGGGGTGCCGGTGTGGGTGCTGCCCAACCCCAGCGGCCTGAACGCGCACTACACCCCGCCCGCACTGGCCGCCGAGTTCGGCAGACTGCGCCTGGTGGCCTCACCCGAAGACTGACGCCCCGGCGAGCCGAAGCCCCGGCGAACCGGCGGGCAGCGCAGCGCACCGGGGAACGGCGCACCGGCGAACGGCGAGGAGGGTCCGGCGGACGGGTCTCGGCGGCTGCCCGGCGCCGCGACCGGGGATCAGGCGGGCCGACGGGTGCTCCAATGGTCCAGGTAGGCCGCAGCCGACCGGTGGTCGAGCGCCGGTACGCGCAGGGCGAGGTGCCCGTCGGGGCGGACGAGGAGCACCGTCCCCTCGCGAAGCGGTGCGTCGCGCCCCGTGCGGAGGTCGATGCTGTGGTGCCGCAGCGGCAGTGCGTACGGGCGCGTCAGCTCCCGCAGCCGCTCGGTGCGGATCGTGCGGTGCTCACCACCGCCGACGTGCAGCAACGACCAGTGCTGGTAGGACAGCAGCGCGTGGAGGCTGCCGCCCTGGTCGCCGGCGATCGGGTAGTCGGGGAGCCGGTCGCCGGGCCGGAGGCCGGTGCGGGTGGTCCGGCGACCGGACAGGCGGCTGTCGCGGTAGTGGCGGCCGAAGTCGCTCAGCAGCAGCGCTCCGCGGCGCGCCGCTCGCCGGTTGCGGAGCGCGACCGGCAGGAGCAGGCGGATCGCGGTGAGCGTGGCGCGGCCGGGGGGAAGTTCGAGCACGTTGCGCCGCATGGCGCGCATGACGTCCAGCGCGGTGCGGCGCTGCTCCCCGGTGTAGGTGTCGAGGAGGGCGTCCGGACACCAGCCGTGGTGGACGGCGGCGAGTTTCCAGCCCAGGTTGTGGGCGCCGAGCAGTCCGGTGTTGAGGCCGCGCCCGCCGATGGGCGCCCACAGGTGCGCGCTGTCCCCGGCGAGCAGCGCGCGGCCACCGCGGAGCGTGGGAACGATGCGGTCGTGGAACCGGGCGCGGTTGGCCCACCCGGGTTCGGTGGGCTCCAGACGCACGGTGTCCTCTCCGGTGGCGGCGGCGACCAGCCTCGTCATTTCCGGCACGTCGGGCGGGTCCTCAAGGCCGGGCTCCGTGTCGGGACGGAAGGCGTAGAAGCGCGTGGCCCCGCCGGGTACCGGATCGGTGATCAACGTGATGCGGTGGTTGACGAAGATCCTTGTGCGGTGCGGAATCCGCGGGTGGCTCCAGTCGGGCCGGGCGTTGAGCTGGAGGCACTGCAGCCCTGTCCGCTGCCTGCCGTCGAAGGGGATCCCCAGGCTACGGCGTACGAGGCTGTGCGAGCCCTCGCAGCCGATCACCCAACGGGCCTCCACCGTACGGGTGTTTCCGCCGGGGCCGCGCAGGTCGATGCCCACGCTGTCTCGTCCCGGGCGCAGGGCCACGGCTTCGCTGGACCAGCGCACATCGGGCCCGAGTTCCCGCAGGCGGGCGCGGAGCAGCCGTTCGATGTCGTCCTGCTCGATGGACACGGGGCAGGGGTACGCCGTGTGCGGCATGCGCAACTCCTGCATCCCCACCGGGGCGCCGCTCACGTGGAACTCGCCGCTCTCCAGGGGCAGTCCGCGGTGCACGAAGGCGTCCGCGCAGCCGAGGTCGCGCAGCGCTTCGAGTCCGCGTTGCCACACGACACTGGCCCGCGCCTCGCGTTTGGTGTCGGACGCCTTGTCGACGACCAAGACGTCGAGGGCGTACTGGCGCAGCGCGATCGCCAGCGCGAGCCCGGTCGGCCCGGCACCGATCACGACCGCGTCCCAGAGGGCATGCCGTTCGCCGGTGCTGCCCTGGCGGCGCGGCACGCGGTCGCCCTTCTCCTCTCGGCGAGGCGACGCGCCCCCACCGGAGGTGTTCATGCCGCCCCTCGTTCGCGGAGGAACTCGATCAGGCGGGCGAAGCTGTCCTCACCATGTCCCTCAGCGACGGCGCGGTCGGTGAGTCGCCCGACCATCTCGGGCAGCCCCGAGGTGACGCCGCGTAGTTCGTCGGCGTGCTTGAGGATGCCCAGAGTCCGCTGGTGGAGCCGGAGTGTGAAGTCCCCGCCGGGGTAGCTGCCGCTGTCCACCTGCCCGGCGTAGGCGCGCAGGAACTCCTGGACGGTCGGCAGCCACCGCCCGGCCACGTCGGTGAACGCGGTGGCCGCGACGTTGCCCCCGGGCCCGTCGGCACCGATGAGCGCCGCTCCGTGGAGCCACCCGGTGAGGGTGCCCCACAGCATGCTCAGCAGTGCGGTGTCGTAGACGGACGGGAGCGCCGGGTCTGTGCCCAGGTGGACGGGTGTGCCGAGGGCGGCGAGCGTGTGGCGGGCCGCGTCGAAGGTGGCCTGTGCTCCGGCGTAGAGCTGGAGGGCGTCAGGCCTGCCGAGACCGGAGGTCGTGGTCATCAGCACGCCGTCCAGGTAGGCGCTTGCGTGCCGGTCGGCCCAGGCTGCCGCTTCCTGGGCGTCCCCGGGCGATCCGGAGGTGAGGTTGACCAGGGTGCGGCCTCCTGCTGCTCCGGCCGCCTGGTCCAGGACCGCGCGGACCGCGGCGTGTCCGGCGAGGCAGAGCACGGTCAACGGGCTCGCGGCGACCGCCTCGGCTGCTGTGCCGGCCTCGGTGGCCCCCTTGGCGATCAGTGCCTCGGCACGGCCGGGCGTACGGTTCCACACGGTCGTGCGGTGTCCCTCGTCCAGGAACGTGTGCGCGAGCGTCGCGCCCATCGGCCCCAGGCCGAGGACCGTGACTGTGGCGCTCATGAATCTCCTCCCCCACTCCGGCGTCCCGGGTGGTGACGCATGCGGCCGGCCCGTCGCACGCGCCCACGTTCGCGCGTGTGGAAACCCTCGGGGGCGGTCGCGTTTTCGTGCGCGGCGGCTTTTGTGCGGGCCGTTCTGCGTGCGGTGGTTTCCGTGGGCGGTGGTTTCCGTGGGCGGTGGTTTTCGTGCGCGGTGGCCCCCGCGAGCGGTGGTTTCCGTGCGCGGTCGCGCACTTCGGTGCCGGGCGCGTTTCTGTCGCGTTCTTCGGTTCATTCCCGAGAACGCGTTGCGAGCACCCTGCGGCCACTCTTCGAAAACACGTCGGAGAAAGCCTGTTCACCGGTGTTTTCATGTGCCCTACGCGCGCCGAGCGCCGCGCACCGCTCTTCGTCTGCGGCCGGGCGCCGGCGCGGCTCCGTCGTCGGGCGGAGAGGTGCCGACTGCGCCGGATCCAACGGTTTCATCCGAAGGCTTGGTTTGCGCTCGCTCACCCCGACCGCTCGGGGATAGTACGGAAAGTCGGAGCACTCCGCACGAAACGCAGCCGCCCCGCTTCGGGAGCGGATTCGGGAGCGACGAACAATGTGCGTATCAAGCGCGTCACCCAGTGAGCGCGTCCACAGGCCGAGGAACGTGAGGCGGCCGGCGAAAGGAGCCGCCGCGGCCGGCGAAGGTCCGCGCGTTCTCGTGCTGGGAGCCGGAATCGCCGGCCTCGTGGTGGCCTATGAGTTGGAACGCCTCGGATTCCGGGTGGAAGTACTCGAAGGCGCTTCGGACATCGGCGGGCGGATACGCACCCACCGCTTCGGCGCCGGGCCCGGGGCGCCGGCTGTGGAGCTCGGCGCCATGCGTGTACCCGCCCACCACAGGAACACGCTGGCGTACGTGCGGCTGCTCGGTCTGGAAGGAGAACTGCGCCCGTTCGCCACGCTGTTGTCCGAGGAACGCGCGAGACTGCGGACGACCGGCGGGTTCGTCCGCGTGCAGGACGCCGCCCCGCACCTGTGCGCGGACTTCCGGGCCAGGCTGGGCCTCCCCCGCCCGCGTCGCGCCGAGGACCGGCGAGCGGTGCTCTTCGGCGCCTGGCTGACGGCCGTGGTCGACGCCATCGCCCCCGCCGACCTGCGAGACGAGCTGAGAGGGGACATGGGGCGGCGTCTTGTGGACATGGTGGCGCGTACCGACCTGGAGCCGTTTGTGCGCGGCCCCGACGGCGACCGGCTCGACCTGCACGGGGTGTTCGCCGCGCATCCCCGCCTGCGCGCGGCGTGCAGCGGCCCGCTCAACAGCTTCCTGGACGACGTACTCACCGAGACCAGCCCGGACCTGCTGCGCCTGCGCGGTGGAATGGACCGGCTGCCCCGGGCGCTGGCACGCCGTCTGCGCGCTCCCGTGCGGTGCGGGCACCGGGCGGTGGCGCTCACCCTGGGGCGCGACGAGGTGCGGGTCCGGGTGCGCGTGGGGCACAGGACCCGCACGCACAAGGCGGAACTCGCCGTGTGCACCCTCCCTTTCCCTGCGCTGCGCGGGATGCGGCTCGGTGGGCTCGACAAGGACAAGCTGGCGGTGCTCGACGAGGTGGTCTACTGCCCGGCCACCAAGGTCGCCTTCCACTGCCGAGAACCGTTCTGGCTGCACGAGGGGGGCATCAGGGGAGGCGCCTCGTTCACCGGCGGACGCATCCGGCAGACCTACTACCCGCCGGCGGAGGACGTCACCGGTGACGGCGCCGCGCTGGTGGCGAGCTACACCATCGGCCCGGAGGCGGCCTGGCTCGGCCGCCTGCCGCCAGACCGACGCCACCGGCTGGTGCTCGACGAGCTGAGTGCGCTCCACCCGCAGTTGCGGCGGGCCGGCATGGTCCGAGCCGCGGTCAGCGTGGCGTGGGGCGCCGACTCCTCCCTCAACGCCGGTTGCACCACGCGCTGGGGCATGAGCGCGCGGGAGGTCGAGGCGGAACGGGTCCGGGCCGCCCGGCCCGTGCACCGGCTGTTCTTCGCGGGCGAGCACTGTTCGACGGCTCCCGCCTGGATCGAGGGCGCGATCGAATCGGCGCTGCGGGCGGTGTCCGGCGTGGCGCACTCCCCCGTCGTCCGGCGGCGCGGCGTGCCATCGGCGGACAACGACGACACCGAAGGAGTCGCGTGATGAGCGTGTTCGACCTCCCCCGGCTGCACTTCGCGGGCGTCGCGACGGCCCGGCTGCCCACCGGGCCGCGCAACGGACTGGTGGACCTGGCGGCCCACCGGGTGCTGACGGACGACGGCCCGTTCCCCGCCGAGAGGCCCGCCGCCGAGTACCACGCCTTCCTGGACGAGCGCGGCCCCCGCTTCGACGAGGAGGGGCGCCCCGGCCCGCAGGGCGCCTTCAGCGCCGCCAAGGGGTGGGACTTCGAAGGCAACGGGCACTTCTCGCTGGACGCGCGGGTGCTCGCGGTGGAGACCGGGCGCGGGCCGCGCGCGGGCGGCGGCAGCCGCACGGTGGGGGACCCGTTGGTCGGCAGCAGCGTCGACGTGTGGGGGCACTACAACCCGTACCTGCGCACCACCGTCAACCGTGCCCGGATCTTCGACCTCGACCCCGCCTCCCGGTGGACGACCGCGCTGATGGTCGGACGGTTCGGTCTCGGACGGCGTGGCCGCTCACACGACGGCGCCTACGCGTTCACGGGCGGGGTGAGCGGCGTGCATCCGCCGCGCTGGGTGCACCTGGACCACATCGAGGATGTCGGCGACCACCTTCTCGCCCCCGACCTGCGGTACAGCGCCGTCCACCAGTTCGCGGTGGAGGCGGCGGAACTCGACTGGTTGCCCGGCGCCACGGGTTCACCGGCCGCCGAGGCGCTGCGGGACGCCGTCACCCACGGCGCCGACGGTCTCGTCGTCCAGCTCGCGCTGGACAACAGAGCCACACCGCGCTCCCCGAACACGCCGGGCAAGTGGCGCGTGCGGGGAACCGTCGCCCCCTGGTATGGCGAGGAGTTGCGCACCTGCCCGGCAGGGCGGCTGCTGGTCCCCGTGCCCGGCTCTCCGCTGCGCCACATGACGGTCCGGGTGGCGCGAGAAGAGGTGGGTTTGAACATGGTCTCCGCCGTGCGGTTCGCCTCCCGGCAGCAGCGGTGCGACGACGGTCCCCTGCACCGGCTCGGCCCGCCCCTCGGCGCGGGAGACCTCGAACTGCGCACCGCGGCCACGGACCGGCTGGTCGCCCGCGTCGCCGAGGCGGCGTACCTGGAAGGTGCCGAGGCGACCTCGGGCCTCGTCACCGTACCCGCCGAGCCCGGCTGGCCGGTGGCGGATGAGGAGGGCCTGCGGCTGGTCGGAGCGGCGGCCGGCGGCGAGCGCCGTACGTTGCTCACGGAGCGGGAGACCACCGTCGAGTCGGACCAGGCCCTGGTGGTGCTGCACCACCGGTCCCCCAGCGGCGACCACGCCGTGCGGGTGCCGGTGCGCAGCTTCGTCCGGGGCAGGCCCGCGCCGGTGGACGCCGTGCGGGTGCGGCAGTACCACAACCCGCGGGCGCTGCCGGGCGACCCGGTCGCCGGCGGCCCCGCGGCCCGCGTCGGTGACGCCGAGCCGCTCGGTCTGCGCCACGACGACGCCGCTTACGCGTCCCAGTGCACGGTCCGCACCGACGAGCGGGGGAACGGCACGGTGACCCTGCGCGGGGAGCAAGCCGGCACCTGCCGGGTGCTGCTCACCGCCGAACCGCACGAGGATCCTCCCATCGATCCCCGCGCCCCGGGTTCGGCCTGGAGCGCGTACGACGACGAGGACGCGCTGGGTTTCTGGGCCGGCGCGGGGGCCCTGGCCGTGCGCGTGCTCCCGGACGACTGGCATCTGGACGAGGTGCCGCGCGCGGAGGTCGACTTCGCTCTGGTGCACCGGGAGGTGTTCGCGTACTACGAGCACACGTCGTCCTTCATGCGTGCGGAGGTCTTCAGCCTCGCCGACCGCTGCAAGGTCGAGACGTACGCCGCCCTCATCGCGCAGATGTGCGATCCGGCCAACGCGTCGAAGACGTACTACATGCCGCCCAGCCGCGACCTCTCCGAGCCCAAGGCCCGGCTGCTGCCGGCCTATCTGCGCAATCTCCAGGTGCGCAGCCGGCCGCCTGTGGCCCTTCCCGCCCGCGCGGCGGCCGAGTCGGCGATCACCACCCGGGGCGAGCTGTGGCACACCCTGAAACAGGCCGCGGCACTGGAGCTGGCCGTGATGCTCCAGTACCTGTACGCCGCCTACTCGCTGCCCACCTACGGGGCGGGGCTGACCCACGTACGGCGCGGTACCTGGACGCCACGGCAGCTCGAACTCGTCTGCGGCCAGGGCGGGACGACGCTGGACGACGGGGTGCGCGGCAGCCTGCTCGGCGTCGCCCGCGAGGAGATGATCCACTTCCTGCTCGTCAACAACATCATCATGGCGATGGGCGAGCCCTTCCACCTACCGATGATCGACTTCGCCACCCTCAACGCCGAGCTGCCCGTTCCGCTCGACCTCGCCCTCGAACCCCTGAGCATCGGCAGCGTGCAGCGCTACATCGCGCTGGAGCAGCCGGCCGCCTCGGTGCCCGTGCTGCACGGGGCTGCGGCGCTCGCCGGCACGCCTGAGCGCCGCCGCTTCACCTGGAGCACCATCAGCGAGCTGTACGCGGGTATCCGGGAAGGGCTGAGCCGGGTTCCCGACCTGTTCCTCGTCGAGCGGGGACGTGGCGGCGGCGAACACCACCTCTTCCTCCGCGAGACGATCGACGCCCGCAACCCCGACTACCAGTTGGAGGTGGACGACCTGCCCAGCGCGCTGTTCGCGATCGACGTGATCACGGAGCAGGGCGAGGGCGGGGCGGCCGTCCCCGCCCCCGGTCCGCCGGGCGGGCAGGCGGAACCCGGCACGGCGACGGCGACGGCGAGGGAGGTCTCCCACTTCCACACCTTCACGCGCATCGGCGAACTGCTGACCGAGGAGCGGGTGCCGGGCCCGCACGGACGGCGGGTCCCCTGGAACCCCGCCTACCCGGTGTTGCGCAACCCTTCGCTGCACCCCGGGGAGGGCAACCGCACCCAGGTGACGGACCCCACCGCACGCACGGTGGCCCAGCTGTTCAACCGCTCGTACCACCTGGCACTCCAGCTCATGGCACAGCACTTCGGTGAACGGCCCGACGCCAGCCTGCGCAGGTCGCAGCTGATGAACGCCTCCATCGACGTGATGACGGGCATGATGCGCCCGCTCGCCGAGCTGCTGGTCACCATGGACTCCGGGCGCCGGGGCCGGACGGCAGGACCCACCTTCGAACTCGACGCCCTGCCCGCCGCCCAGCCGCGCCCGGACGTGGCGCGCCGCGCCCTCGGCCTGCGGTTCGCGCACCTGGCCGCCGCCGCACGCGCCTGTCCGGCAGTCCCCGAGCAGGTCATCGGCATGATGCACTTCTACGCTGATCTCTTCCGGGAGGAGGCGACATGACACCCTCCCTCCCGGGGTTCGACGTGCGCACCGTGCCCCTCGGAGACCCCTATCCCCGCTACCGGCAGTACCGCGAGAACGACCCGGTCCACCGGGCGCAGGACGGTTCCTGGTACCTCTTCCGCCACCGCGACGTGACCCGGGTGCTGACCGACCGCCGCTACCCGCGCGGCCCGCGCCCGGCGCGCGTCCCGGCCGACCGGCCCCACCTGGCCCGCAGCACGGCACACTGGATGGTCTTCATGGACCCGCCACGCCACACCCGGGTACGTGCCCTGGTCGCCGACGCCTTCACGCCCGCCGCGACTGCCGCGCTGCGGCCCCGCATCGCACAATTGGCACACACGCTGGTGGCCGAACTCGCCGCACGGGCGCAGGCCGACCTGGTGGCGGAACTGGCCGCGCCGCTGCCGCTGCTGGTCATCGGCGAACTGCTCGGCGTACCAGCCCAGGACCGGGGCTGGTTCCGGGAGCGCGCCCTCGGCCTCCAGCAGGCCACCAGGGCCCGCGCCGCCCACCGCGCCGACGCCTGGTCGGTGGCGGAGACCGCAGCCCGTGACCTGGACGCCTACTTCCGCGCCGAACTCGCCGAGCGCAGGCGCCGACCGCGCCCCGGCACGGACCTCATCGGCACGATGGTGGCGCGCGCGGCCTCCTCGGGCCTCGACGACGACGTCCTCGTCGGCACGTGCGTGCACCTGCTGACAGCGGGGCACGAGACGACCACCAACCTGCTGTGCAAAGGCCTGCTCGCCCTGCTCGCCCACCCGGACCAGCTCGCCACACTGCGGGCCCGCCCCGAGCTGATGCCCGCCGCCGTCACGGAACTGGTCCGCTACGACGCTCCGGTGCAGATGGTCACCCGACACGCCCAGGTCGGCGCCCGGCTGGGCGGCCGTACCATCCCCCGGGGGAGCCGCGTCGTCCTCGTACTCGGCTCGGCCAACCGCGATCCCGAACGCTTCGACGACCCCGACCGGCTGGACCTCTTCCGCGACGCCCGCCGCCACACCGGCTTCGGCCTGGGCGTCCACTACTGCCTCGGGGCGCTGCTGGCCCGTGCCGAGGCGGAGATCGCCTTCGCGGAGCTGCTCCGTACCCTGCCCCACCTCGTGCTGGCCGACACCCCTGTCCGCTACGCGGACGACCTCGTCTTCCACGGCCCTGAACGCCTGCTCGTCCGCCCCCGCTGACTTCTGCGCGAAGCGCCCGGCGGCGGCCGTCACCCGGGCTCGTAAGGGAGCGGCCTGCCGTACTCCGCGACGGCCGCGAGCAGTTGGTGCGGCGCCTCGGGGCTCCGACGGGCCACGCCCACGCCGCACCAGCGCCCGCGCACCGTCCAGACAGCCAGCTCGGCCACGCGCCAGCACAGGCCGCGTTCCGGCTCCGGCACGTCGGCGCCGCCGGCCGCGGCCAGCAGGTGAGGGCCGAGGTCCACGGTTCGCTCCGCTGCCCACCGCGCGGACAACAGCGCGACCAGGGCTTCGTGCTCGGCGTGGATCTCCTGCTCGGCCTCCCTGAGATCCGCCGGGTCAGCGTCGGGGCCGACGTCGGCCGTACGCAAGGTGATCCAGCGGGCGCAGGGGGCGGAGTGCAGACGGTCCACAGCTGCGAGATGGCGCGCGAGGTGCATACGACCAGTCAACCTCCCGGTACTGACAGCCGGTTGGGCGGCCGTTCCGCTCACCGGCACCGGGTCTCCGCGTGCCGGGTACCCGCACCACTCGCCGTGATCGCCGGGAGCGGTTACGATCCGCCCCACGCGCACAGGCAGGGAGGCGGAGCGTGAGCAGTCTGAGCGGACGGGACCCGTCCCTGCTGCGGCGGATCAATTCCACGGTCGTCCTGCGGGCGCTGCGCGGTCCGGCGACACCGACGGCGCTGACCCTCACCGAGCTGGTGCACGCGAGCGGGCTGTCACGCCCCACGGTCGAGGGCGTGGTGGAGGACCTCATCGTGGCGGGCCTGGTGGCCGAGGCCGAGGACGACCCGGACCAGCCGCGCGGCACGGCCCGGCGCGGCCGTCCCGCGCGGCGGTTCCGGTTCCGGGCCGAGGCGGGCCATCTGCTGGGGCTGGAGATCGGCCCGCACCGGGTGGCCGCTGTCCTCTCCGACCTGACGGGGCGCATCCTGGGATCGCTGACCCGGGAGGTCGCCGAGACGGCGCCGGCGGACGTGCGGCTGGAGAAGTGCCGGGCCACCCTCGCCGAGCTGCTGCGCCGCACCGGCACCGCGCGGGACACGCTGCGCGCGGTCGGGGTCGGCACGCCGGGCATCGTGGAGGCCGACGGGACGGTGCACCTGGGCACGGCGCTCCCCGGCTGGACGGGCCTCGCGCTCGGTGAGCGGCTGCGGCGGTCGTTCAGCTGCCCCGTGCTGGTGGAGAACGACGCGAACGCCGCGGTGTTGGCCGAGCACTGGAAGGGCGCCGCACGAGGCGTGGACGACGTGGTGATGGTGCTCGCCGGGCTGAGCCCCGGCGCGGGGTCGCTGATCGGCGGGCGACTGCACCGGGGCTTCCGCGGTGCGGCCGGGGAGATCGGGGCGCTGCACCTGCTGGGCAGGGAGGCGACGCCGGAACGGCTGCTGTCCACCACGGACGAGCCGCTGCATCCGCTCGACGAGGCGGCGGTCGCGCGGGTGTTCGCGCAGGCCAAGGGCGGTGACGACCAGGCGCGGCGCGCCATGGACCGCTTCCTCGCCCGCCTGGTCCACGACGTGGCGGCCCTGGTGCTGGCGCTCGATCCCGAGCTGCTGGTGGTCGGCGGCTGGGCCTCGGGCCTGGACGGCGTACTGGACCCGCTGCGCGCCGAGTTGGCGCGCTACTGCCTGCGACCGCCGCGGGTGGCCCTCTCGCATCTGGGAGAGACGGCCGTGGCGACGGGGGCGCTGCGGGTCGCCCTGGACCGCGCGGAGAACGAGCTGTTCACGCTGGAGGAGTCCGAGGCGGCACACTAGCCGGCCAGGCGCTCACCTGCCGACACCGCGACGGGGGGCCGGGCCGGCGGGAGGCCCCCCCCCCCCCCCCCCCCCCCCCCCCACACCGCGACGGGGGGCCGCCGCGGCGGCCCCCCGTCGCGGTG
>NZ_JASKYT010000170.1:0-15463 GCF_041028275.1 Streptomyces sp. PU-14G | reverse complement strand
GGCGGGCGCGGGCGGGGCGGACGGGGGCGGGTTCGGTCCGGCGTCCTGGTCCGGACAGGCGTGCGCCCTGTGTGCCGTGGCGGTGCCGCATCCCGTTGCCGTCGTCCGCAGGCGGCGACGTGCCCGTGCTGCCGCAGCCGCGGCGGGCGCGGCACTGGCCTGCGGCGGCCTGCTGGGTGTGCCGGGTGACACGTGGGGACCTGACGCGGCGACGCGGGCGCCCCTCGTGAGGGGCACGGACGCCCAGCGGGCGCTCGATCCCGGCGCGTTGGTCCGCGAGGGGGCCGACACCTGGCGGCTGGCCTCCCGTGCGGATCTGGGCACGTGGCCCGCGCGCGGCGCCCTCACGGGCGATGAATCGTTGCTGCGCCGTGCCCTGGTCACCTGGGCACGGCCACGCGCCGACGTGAGGGTCAGCGCCGCGCCCGGCACCCCGACGGGCCCCCCGCCCGGGCCGCCCCACCTGCTGTACGCGGGCCGGCTGGACGGCGCGGCGGTGGTGGTGCTCTACGACGGGCTGCGGGTGGCGCGCTACACCGAGCCCTGGGATGCCGACGGCGGCTCGCGGGCGGCGCGTGACGGCGTCTCACTGGAGCTGGCGCGGACGGCGGGCACGGGCGCGGGGGCGGCGGCGTCCGGGGCTCTGGCCGTCTCCCGCACGCACGGCGAGGTGCGCTACCTGACGGCGCCGTGGGTCACCGAGGCCGCCCGGCTGGATCTCCTCGACCCGGCCGACCGGGAGGGCCGCGTGCTGTCCAGAGACGAGGCGGGGGTCACCGAAGCGGTGCCGCTGCCCGTCACCCAGCCGCGCCACTGCGACAGCTGGCCGGGGCTGGCGCTGGCCGGCAGCCGTGGCGTGGCGGAGGACGTCCAGCTCTACACGGACTTGGGGGAGCTCCTCCCGGCGCGGCTGACGGACGGGAAGCGCCAGGTCCCGGCGACCGGCGCGGCGGCCCGCCGCCGGCTGGCGGGCACGGCCTGCCACCTGCCGGCGCTGCTCGACAGCGGTGTGGCGGCCGTCAACTCCTGGGAGTTCGCCCGGCAGCGGCTGCCGGACGGCGGAGGCGAGGCGGCGTGGGTGTGCACGAGGGCGGAGACGCGGCAGGGCACGGGCGCGCGGGTGATGACCCAGCTCCAGCCGCCCGCGAAGGATCCGGGACGCCCCGGGACCGTCACCTCACGGGAACGGGACACCCGCGCGTGCGGCCCGCGCTCGCACGAGGTCCTCGCCGGCGCGCTGTGGAAGTCGGAGAAGGGCCACTGGTACGTGCTGGCCGCGGCCGACGCGGGCGTCTCGCGCCTGCGGGCCCGCGGGCAGGGGCTGGTGGGCAGCTCCGTCGCGGTGGTGGGGCACACGCTGGCCGCCCGCGCCGAGGGCCCGGACGCCTCGGCCCGGCTGGCGGGCGAGCGTGCGGACGGCTCCACGGAGCACGCCAGGACACGGCTGGGTTAGCGTGACCGGGTAGACGGCCTCGCGCACGGGGCGGGAGCGGGGAGACGGGGACGATGATCCGGATACTGCTGGCGGACGACGAGGCCATGATCAGGGCCGGGGTGCGGGCGATCCTGGCCTCGGCCGGGGATCTGGAGGTGGTCGCCGAGGCGGGCGACGGCCACGAAGCCGTCGAGCTGGCGCAGCGGCACCGCCCCGACGTGTGCCTGCTCGACATCCGGATGCCGCGCCTCGACGGGCTGCGCGCCGCCGCCGAGTTGCGCCGCACGTGCCCGCGGAGCGCCCTGATGATGCTCACCACGTTCAGCGAGGACGAGTACATCGCCACGGCGCTCGGTTCCGGCGTCGCCGGTTTCGTCCTCAAGTCCGGTGACCCGCAGGAGTTGCTGGCCGGTGTGCGCGCCGTCCACGGGGGCGGCGCCTACCTCTCCCCCACGGTCGCCCAGCGTGTCATCGCCCACCTGGACACCGGCGCGCTGAGCCGCCGTACCCAGGCGCGGGCGCGCACGGCGGAGCTGACGCCGCGGGAGCGCGAGGTGCTGGGCCTGGTCGGTGCGGGCCTGTCGAACGCCGACATCGCCGTGCGGCTGCACGTCGTCGAGGGCACGGTGAAGACCTATGTGAGCCAGGTCCTCGCCCGGCTGGGCATGCGCAACCGGGTGCAGGCGGCGATCCTCGCGCACGAGGCGGGCCTGGTCCCCGCGGCCGGGGACACCGGGAGCGGCGGAAACACCGGGAATACCGGAAACGCCGGGACCGCCGGGACCGCCGGGTCCGCCGGGACCGCCGGGACCGCCGGGAACCAAGCCTGAGAGCCGCACGTCAGGGGGGCGGCGCCTGCGCCGTGGAGCCGCGGACGACGAGTTCCGGCTGGAAGACGAACTCCGTGTCGGCCATCGGGCTTCCGCCCATCGGCTCCAGCAGGGCGCCCACGGCGGCGTTGGCCATCGCGCGGACCGGCTGGCGCACGGTGGTCAGCGGCGGGTCGGTGAACGCGTTCAGTTCGGAGTCGTCGTAACCCACCACGGAGACCTGCCCCGGCACGGCCAGTCCCCGCTGCCGCGCGGCCCGTACGGCGCCCAGCGCCATCAGGTCGCTGCCGCACACCAGTCCTGTGCAGCCCGCGTCGAGCAGCGCGCCGGCGGCGGCGTGCCCGCCCTCGACGGTGAAGAGGGTGTGCTGGATGTACGGTCCCTCGCCCGCGGGGTCGTCGGCGACCGCCTGCCGGAACCCGGCCACCTTGCGGCGGGTGGGCACGAACCTGTCGGGGCCCACCGCGAGCCCGATGCGCCGGTGCCCCAACTGGCGCAGGTGGCTGACGGCCAGTGCGGCGGCGACCCGGTCGTCGGAGGAGACGAAGGGCGCGCTGATGTGCTGGTTGTAGCCGTTGATCAGGACGAACGGCACACCCCGTGCGGCCAGTCGTGCGTAGCGTGCGGGGTCCGCGGTCAGGTCGGCGTGCAGTCCTGAGAGGAAGAGGATGCCGGACACGTCGCGCTCGACGAGTTGGCCGACCAGTTCGTCCTCGGTCGCGCCGCCCAGCATCCGGGTCCCCAGCACGGGCGTGTACCCGTAGCCCGACAGGCACTGCTCGATGACCTGGGCGAACGCGGGGAAGATCGGGTTGGTCAGCTCCGGGATGACCAACCCGATCAGGCCCGCGCTGCGCTGCCGGACCCGGGCGGGGCGCTCGTAGCCGAGGACGTCGACCGCGGCCAGCACCCGCTGCCGGGTGGCCGCCGCCACGCCCGGTCTGCCGTTGAGCACACGGCTGGCCGTCGCCTCGCTGACCTCGGCCTGGGCTGCGATGTCGGCGAGGCGCGCGGTCAGGGCAGAGCTCATCCGCACACCCACCAGGCGGTGGTGTCCCCGGGCAGTACGGTCTCCCCCGGCGCCGCGCCGGTGTCCAGGCTGCCGCTGGCCAGCAGCAGCTCGCCGGTCGCCAGGTCGAGCCGCACGGCGTCGGCGCGGGTGTTGGCCGCGCACACGAACGCGCCGCGCCGGAACGCCAGCACCCCCTCGGGCGCGGGCAGCCACTCCAGGGGCAGGCCGTCGCCCAGTTCGGGCCGCTCGCGGCGCAGCCGCAGCGCGGTGCGGTAGAGCTCCAGGGTGGAGTCCGGGTCGCCGGTCTGCGCGGCGACCGACAGCGCGCCCCAGCCGGGCGGCTGGGGCAGCCAGCTTCCGCCGCTGCCGAACCCGTAGGAGCTGCCCGCCGCCGCGTTCTTCTCCTCGTCCCAGGGCAGCGGCACGCGGCACCCGTCGCGCAGCCCGTCCTGCCCGTTGGCGCGGAAGAACGAGGGGTCCTGGCGCGCCTCGTCGGGCAGTTCCCTCACCTCGGGCAGCCCCAGTTCCTCGCCCTGGTAGACGTAGGCGGAGCCGGGCAGCGCGAGCATCAGCAGGGAGGCGGCGCGGCCCCGCGCGTGGCCGCCGCCCAGCCGGGTGCGGTGGCGTACGACGTCGTGGTTGGACAGGACCCACGTCGCGGGTGCGCCGACCGCGCCGAGCGAGGTGAGGGAGGCGTCGATGACGGTGCGCAGCGCCTCGGCGTCCCACCCTGTGTTCAGGTAGTGGAAGTTGAACGCCTGGTGCAGCTCGTCCGCGCGGACGTACAGCGCGGTGCGCTCGGCGGTGGGCGTCCACGCCTCGGCGACTCCGACGCGCTCGCCCGGGTACTCGTCGAGGACGGCCCGCCAGGAGCGGTAGATCTCGTGGACCCCGTCCTGGTCGAAGAACGGCAGCTCGGCGGTGCCCAGCAGCCGCAGTTGCCCGCTGCTGCCCGTGTCGGGCAGTCCGGCGGCCTTGACGAGCCCGTGCGCCACGTCGATACGGAATCCGTCGACGCCCTTGTCCAGCCAGAAGCGCAGCACGGAGCGGAACTCGTCGCGGACGGCCGGGTTCTCCCAGTTGAAGTCGGGCTGTTCGGGTGCGAACAGGTGCAGGTACCACTCGCCCGGCTCGCCCGGTACCGGGCTCCAGGCGGGCCCGCCGAAGACCGACTCCCAGTCGTTCGGCGGCTCGTGGCCTCCGGTGCCCTTGCCGGGTGCGAAGTGGTAGCGGCGGCGGGCCGCCGGGTCTCCGGCGAGGGCCCGCCTGAACCACTCGTGCCGGTCGGAGGAGTGGTTGGGGACGACGTCGATGATGACGCGCAGCCCGAGTGCGTGCGCCTCCTCGATGAGGGCTTCCGCGTCACGCAGCGTGCCGAACATCGGGTCGATGGAGCGGTAGTCGGCCACGTCGTAGCCCGCGTCGGCCTGCGGGGAGGCGTAGAAGGGGCTCAGCCACACGGCGTCGACGCCCAGCCTGGCCAGGTGGGGCAGGCGCTCGCGGGCGCCCACCAGGTCGCCCATGCCGTCGCCGTCGCCGTCGGCGAAGGAGCGCGGGTAGATCTGGTAGATCACCGCGTCCCGCCACCACCGGGAGGCGGCGGGTGCCCTTTCGGCCCGTGCTGCCGTCTGAAGCGCGGGCGCGTTGTTGTGCTGGTCCATCACGTCCCAATCGTTGTCCCGCCACCGCGGGGAGAAGGAGGAGACCGGGCGGGCGGGCGCCGGGAGGGCACCGGCGGTCCGGCCGGGTCACGGAGAGCGGGTAGGCGCGGCGCGGACTAGGCCTTCGTCGCTCCGGCGGTGAGGCCTGAGACCAGGTGGCGCTGTGCGAAGCCGAAGACGAGGCCGGCCGGGACGGCGACGATCACGGCTGCCGCCGTCATCGAGCCCCAGTCGGTGCCGTAGCGGTTGACGAAGTTCTGCAGGCCGCCCGCCAGCGTCTGGTTCTCCTCGCCCGTCATGAACGCTGTCGCATAGGCGACCTCGGCCCAGGCCGTGACGAAGGAGTAGAACCCCGTGACGGCGATGCCCGGTTTCGCCAGCGGCAGGATCAGCCGCCAGAAGGTGCCGAACGGGTTGAGCCCGTCCACCCGGCCCGACTCGTCGATGTCGACGGGGATCGTGTCGAAGAACCCCTTCATCATCCACGCGCAGAACGGCACGGCCACCGTCAGATAGGTGATGATCAGGCCGACGGGCTGGTTGAGCAGGCCCAGGTTCGCCATCGTGTTGTACAGCGGCACGATGAGGACCGCCATGGGGAACATCTGCGTGATGAGCAGAATCCACATCAACGGGCGCATGCCGGGGAAGCGGAACCGGCTGAGGGCGTAGCCCGTGGTCGCCGCGATGAACACGCCGACGACGGTGGTGCCGACGACCACGATCAGCGAGTTGCCGAACCACGACAGGAAGTGGGTGTCGGCGACGACGTGCCGGTAGTTGCCGAGGGTGAAGTCCTTGACCAGCGCGGTCGTGAACGACTCGCTCTTCGGCTTGAACGAGGTCACCAGCAGCCACAGCGGGGGAAACAGCGCGCAGGCCGTCCCGAGGAGCAGCCCGGCGTGCAGCCCGACGGAGGCCGCCGGTGTTCTGGTCCGGCGCCGCGGCCCCCCGCTGTGCGGTGTCCCGCCGCGCGGGTCCGCCGCGCGCGTCCTTCCGACCTCCGGCCCTTCGGTGCGTGCCGTGGCGGTATGCGACGTCGTCCTCGTCACCACGCCTCCCCCTGGCGGCGCAGCGCCCGCCGATAGACGACCGTGAACAGCGACAGCAGCAGCAGGATGAGCA
The DNA here is from genome assembly GCF_041028275.1 of Streptomyces sp. PU-14G. NCBI lineage: Bacteria > Bacillati > Actinomycetota > Actinomycetes > Kitasatosporales > Streptomycetaceae > Streptomyces > Streptomyces sp. PU-14G. The sequence goes on along the minus strand of NZ_JASKYT010000170.1, from coordinate 9,400 downwards.
CGCCCCAGGCGGCCGAGGTGGCGAAGTCGCGGGGGCTGTTCACGAAGGACAGCCGGAAGGCGTACGTCACCAGGATCTCCGTGGAGTCACCAGGACCGCCCTTGGTGAGGAGATAGATGACCGGGAACATGTTGAACGTCCAGATGGTGCTGAGCAGAACCACCGTGCTGCCGACCGCCCGCACCCCCGGCAGCGTGATGGTGCGGAACCGCTGCCAGGGCCCCGCGCCGTCCATCTCGGCTGCCTCGTACAGCTCGCCGGGTATCGCCTGGAGCGCCCCCAGCATCGCCACGATCATGAACGGCACGCCCAGCCACACGTTGACCGCGATCACCGACAGCTTCGCCCACGCCGGGTCGCCGAGCCACGGGACCGCGTCGATCCCGCCGCCCTCCAGCACCTCGTTCAGCAGCCCGTTCTTCTCGTTGAACAGCATCTTCCAGGCGAAGACGGAGACGAACGCGGGGATGCCCCACGGCACGATCATCGCCACCCGGTAGAAGGCGCGGCCCTTCACGCGCTGGTTCAGCATGTTCGCGAGCGTCAGCCCCAGCACGAAGGTGACGCCGACACAGCCGACCGTCCACACCGCCGTCCAGCCGAGCCGGTCCCAGAAGACGCTGTCGGACAGGATGCGGCGGTAGTTCTCCAGACCGATGACGTCGTAGGTGGCCGGGATGTCGTTCACGCCGATGTGGCGCTCGACGTTGGCCTCGTCGGCGTCGGTGAGGGAGAGGTAGACGCCGCGGGTGAGGGGGTAGCCGATGATCAGCCCGATGACCAGGATCACCGGGGCCACCATGGCCCACGCGTACCAGTGTCTCGCCGACAGGGCGATGATCCGCTTCATGTTCCTTCCGCTTCCCTTCTCCGCGGGGCGGCCGTTTCCGGCCCCCGGGAGGTGGCCCCTTACCTGTAGTCCTTCAGGAGCTTGCGGAACTCCTCCCCGACGTCCCGCGCGGCCTTCTCGGGTGACCTGTCCTGGGCGAGGACCCCGTCGACGCCGACCCTGATGGGCTCGAACAGCGCGTTGCCCTCGGCGATCCAGGGCCGCTGCACCGCCTTGTCGACCGCGGGCCGGAAGAACTCGACCATCTCGTTGCTCTTCACCGCGGGCTTGGCGTACACGGACTTGCGCGTGGGCAGGAGTGACAGCTCCTTGGTGGTGCGGGTCTGCACCTCGGCGCTGCTCATGTACTTGACGAACTCCTGCGAGGCCCGCATGTTGTCGGTGCCGGCGTAGACGGACAGGTTCCAGCCGCCCTGGGGAGATCCTTGGGCCCTGCTGCCTGCCGGGACGGCCGCCACCCCGAGGTTGTCCTTCTTCGCGCCCTTGAACTCCTTGCCCTGGCGGGCGAGGGCGATGTCCCAGGGACCGTCGAGCATCATGGCGACCTTGCCGTCCTGGAAGGCTTTCATGCCGTTCTCCTGGCCGTCGCTGGTGTCGGTGACCGCCGCACCGGAGTCGACGAGGTCCTTCATGGTGGCGAAGGCGCGCACGCCGGGTTCGTCGTCGACGGTGACCTTCTTGTGCTCAGGGTCGAGGAGGTCGCCGCCCTCGCCGTAGAGGTAGGGCAGGAACCAGTAGGGGTCGTCGCCGCGCAGGTAGAGCGCGGTGGCGCCGGTCTCGTCCTTGATCTTCTCGGCGTTCTTCTTCAGCTGTGCGAAGGAGGCGGGCACCTTCACGCCCGCTTCTTTCAGCAGCCGCTTGTTGTAGAAGAGTCCGAGAGTGTCGGTGACCTGCGGAACCGCGTACGTCTTGCCCTCGAACTTCGTGGAGCCCGCCGCGGTCTTGAGGTAGTCGTCCTCGTCGTGCAGGGCCGGTGTGCCGTCGAGGGGGGCGAGGTAGCCGAGGTTGGCGAAGTCGGCGACCCAGGCGACCTCGGTGCGGATCACGTCGGGGGCGCCGGAGTTGCCGCCTGCGGCGTTCTTGAACTTCTGGTTGGCGTCACCGAAGTTGACGTGCACGTACTTGACGTCCACCTTCGGGTGTTTCTTCTCGAAGTCCTCGGCGATCTTCTTGTACGTCTCCTTCTCGCCCTCGTTCGAGGTGTCCCAGAAGGTGACGGTCCCTTCGATCGCGCCGCTGGAGGCGTTGCCGCCGTCCGCGTCGCCGCCGCAAGCCGTTGCCGCAAGAGCCAGTCCCGCTATCAGCGCGGTGGCGCCTATGCCACGCCGCATGTCCGATCCCTCCGCCGGGTGAGAGCGCGCGCCGTGAGCGGCGCTCGGCTGCGGAGGAACGTAACAGCGGCTCCCCGCGAAGGAAAGGGCTTGCGGAAAATTTCTGCAAGACGCGCCGCGGGCCTGCCGGGCGTGCGGGTGGATCACGTAACTCCGGCCCGCTGCCCGCGTTGTGACCCTTGGCGCCGGCTTGCCACACTTCGCGCCCCGCCCCCGGCCCCACCGAACGGGAAGACTCGTGACCCAGCACGCCACCACCCGGCACACCGGCTCCCAGCACGCCACCGACGCGGGCCCCGCGCACGCGGACCACGCCCACGTCCGCCCGCGGGGCTGGTGGCGCGACGCCGTCATCTACCAGGTCTACGTCCGCTCGTTCGCCGACAGCGACGGCGACGGGGTCGGCGACCTGCCGGGGCTGCGACGGCGGTTGCCGTACCTGGCCGAACTCGGCGTGGACGCGGTGTGGCTGACGCCGTTCTACCGCTCGCCGCAGGCCGACGCCGGCTACGACGTGTCCGACCACCGTGCCGTCGACCCGCGCTTCGGCTCCCTGGACGACGCGAAGGGGCTGGTGGCCGAGGCCCACGCACTCGGGCTGCGCGTGCTGCTGGACATCGTGCCCAACCACACCTCCGACCAGCATCCGTGGTTCAGGCAGGCCCTCGCGGGCGACGCCGACGCCCGCGCCCGCTACCACTTCGTCCACGGCAGGGGCACGGCGGGCGACGAGCCACCGAACGACTGGGAGTCCCTCTTCGGCGGGCCCGCCTGGAGCCGGGTGCCGGGCGATCCCGGGCTGTGGTACCTGCACCTGTTCTCCGCCCGCCAGCCCGACCTCGACTGGCGCGAACCGCGCGTCCACCAGGAGTTCGACTCCGTGCTGCGGTTCTGGCTCGACCTGGGCGTGGACGGGTTCCGCATCGACGTGGCGCACGGCATGGTCAAGGCCGAGGGGCTGCCCGACATCGGCACCGGCGAGCAGGCGCGGATGATCGGCACCCGGGTGCTGCCGTTCTTCGACCAGGACGGCGTCCACGACATCCACCGCGCCTGGCGCCGCCTGCTGGAGTCCTACGGCCCCGACCGGATCTGCGTCGCCGAGGCGTGGGCGCCCACGGCGGAACGGCTGGCGCTGTACGTGCGCCCCGACGAGTGCCACCAGGCGTTCAACTTCCACTTCCTGCAGGCCGGCTGGGACGCGGAGCAGCTGCGCCGCGTGATCGAGGAGTCGATGGCGGCGGCCACCACCGTCGGCGCCCCCACCACCTGGGTGCTGGCCAACCACGACGTCGTACGCCCCCGCACCCGCCTGGGCTCGCTCGCCAGGGCGCGCGCCGCCGCGCTGCTGATGCTCGCGCTGCCCGGTTCCGCCTACCTGTACCAGGGAGAGGAGCTGGGCCTGCCCGAGGTGCGGGATCTGCCCGACGAGGTACGCCAGGACCCCGCCTTCTCCCGCAACACCGAGGGCGCGGTCACCGACGGGCAGGAGGGGATGCGCGACGGCTGCCGGGTCCCGATGCCGTGGACCAGACGCGGCCCCTCGCTGGGCTTCGGCCCGGACGGCGGCTGGCTGCCCCAGCCGGAGGGCTGGCGGTCGCTGTCCGTCGAGGCGCAGACCGGCGACCCGCTCTCCACGCTGGAGCTGTACCGCACGGCACTGCGGATGCGCCGGCTGCTGCCGGGGCTCGGCGACAGCGCGATGGAGTGGCTGACCGCGCCGGAGGGTGTCCTCGCCCTCTCCCGCCCTGGCCTGGTGTGCGTCCTCAACACCCGTGCCGAGGCGGTGGTGGCGCCCGCCCCGGGTGAGCTGCTGCTGTGCTCGGTGCCCGAGGAGTCGCGGGACTCCATGGCGGCCGGGGCGGGTGCGGGCCGGCTGCGGATCCCGGCGAATTCCTGCACCTGGTGGGCAGCGTGAGGCACTGCCGGTAAGGTCCAGTCCTGTGACCGCACGGCTAGCTGACATCGCAGCGCAGGCGGGGGTCAGCGAAGCCACGGTCAGCCGGGTCCTCAACGGCAAGCCCGGCGTCGCTGCGGCCACCCGCGAATCCGTCCTGGCCGCGCTCGACGTCCTGGGCTATGAGCGCCCCGTCAAGCTGCGCCGCCGCAGCGAGGGCCTGGTCGGGCTGATCACGCCCGAGCTGGAGAACCCGATATTCCCGGCCTTCGCGCAGGTGATCGCGCAGGGCCTCACCCGGCAGGGCTACACGCCCGTGCTCGCCACCCAGACACCCGGCGGCTCCACCGAGGACGAGCTGACGGAGATGCTCGTCGACCGGGGCGTGGCCGGGATCATCTTCGTCTCGGGGCTGCACGCCGACACCACGGCCGACACCGGGCGGTACGAGAGGCTGCACGGCCAGGGCGTCCCCTTCGTCCTCGTCAACGGCTACTCAGCGGGCGTGCGCGCCCCCTTCGTCTCCCCCGACGACCGGGCCGCCATGCGGCTGGCCGTCACCCACCTGGCCTCCCTCGGCCACGAGCGCATCGGCCTCGCGCTCGGCCCCGAGCGCTTCGTTCCCGTCCAGCGGAAGATCGAGGGCTTCACCCAGGCGATGCGCGAGCACGTCGCCGCTGACCGCACGCCGCTGATCCAGCACTCCCTCTACACGCTCGAAGGCGGCCAGGCCGCGACGGGCGAACTGCTGGCGCGCGGATGCACCGCCGTCGTGTGCGCCAGCGACATGATGGCGCTCGGCGCGATCCGCGCCGCCCGGCAGCGCGGGCTCGCCGTTCCCGACGACTTCTCCGTCATCGGGTTCGACGACTCCCCCCTCATCGCTTTCACCGACCCGCCCCTGACGACGATCCGGCAGCCGGTGACCGCGATGGGGCAGGCCGCCGTACGCACCCTGCTGGAGGAGATCGGCGGCACCCCCGCACCGCACACCGAGTTCGTCTTCCTTCCTGAGCTGGTGGTACGCGGCTCCACCGCGTCCCGCAGGCACCCCTGAGGGTCCTCGCACGCCCGCCTCCACCGGAGGGTGGAGGCGCGTGGTCCAAGACCCGACCGCAGGATGATCGGCCGGTTCACCCCGTCTGGCAGACTGTCGCTCTATGGGGGCACCGACCACGAGCACCGAAGACGACACCCGGCACGAGACAGCCGAAGCCGCGCCGCAGCACGCCCCTGCGCGCTCGGGGACGAGCGAGGACGCCCGCCCCCGCAGAGGCGCCCTGGCCAGATGGCGCTCCCCCCGGCACCCTCGCCTGTGGTTCGAGATCGCCCTCATCGCGATCAGCTACTGGACGTACTCCCTGATCCGCAACGCCGTCCCCGAGCAGCGTGCCGAAGCGCTCCGGAACGCCGACTGGATCTGGCGCACCGAACACACCCTCGGGATCGCGGTCGAGAACTCCGTCAACCACGCCATAGGCGGGGTGACGTGGCTGATCGTCTCGATGAACTACTACTACGCCACGTTGCACTTCGTCGTGACCATCGGCGTGCTGGTGTGGCTCTACCGCGCCCACCCCGGGCGGTACGCCGCGACCCGGCTGGTCCTCTTCGCCACGACGGGATCGGCGCTGCTCGGCTACTACCTCTTCCCGCTGGCCCCGCCGCGGCTGATGGGCGGCGGGCACTTCATCGACACGGTGAACGTCCACGAGACCTGGGGCTCCATGGCCTCGGGAAACCTGGCGCAGATGTCGAACCAGTACGCCGCCATGCCCTCCATGCACATAGGGTGGTCCGTCTGGTGCGGCATCACCATCGCCATGCTGGCGCGGCCCGTGTGGGTCAAGGTGCTGGGGGCTTTGTATCCGGCGACGACGCTGCTGGTCATCGTGAGCACCGCCAACCACTTCTGGCTCGACGCCGTCGGCGGTCTCCTCTGCCTCGGACTCGGCTTCGCCCTCTCCTACGCCTGGTACGGCCGCGTCTCCTACCGGCTGCCGAGGTGGGCCACGGCGCCCGCGTGAGCGCCCCGGCCCCTTCCCGGACTCCGGGGCGGGGCCGGAGTCACTCCGCGTCGTAGAAGAGGCGGTCGACCACCGCGCGGGCGCGGCGCGTGACGCGGCGGTAGTCGTCGAGCATCTCGCCCACGTGGCCGGGCTCGTACCCCAGGTAGCGGCCGACGGCGGCCAGCTCCCGCGACTCGGAGGGGAAGGTGTCACCCGGCCGCCCGCGCACGAGCATCACCGCGTTGCGCACCCGCGAGGCCAGCACCCACGCCTCGTCGAGCACGTCGGCGTCGTCCGCCCCGATCAGCCCGGCCTCCCGCGCGGCGGCCAGCGCCTCCCGCGTCCGGGTGGTCCGCAACTCGGGCACCTCGGCCCCGTGCCGCAACTGGGTCAGCTGCACCGTCCACTCGACGTCGGTGAGCCCGCCGCGCCCCAGCTTGGCGTGGGTCGTCGGGTCGGCGCCGCGCGGCAGCCGTTCGCTCTCCATGCGGGCCTTGAGGCGGCGGATCTCCCGTACGGAGTCGTCGCCGAGCCCGCCCGCCGGGTAGCGGAGCGGGTCGATCAGCTCCACGAACCGCTCCCCGAGCCCGACATCGCCCGCGACGAACTCGGCCCGCAGCAGCGCCTGGCTCTCCCACACCACCGACCAGCGGTCGTAGTAGGCGGCGTACGAACTCAGCGACCTGGCCAGGGCACCGGACTTGCCCTCGGGCCGCAGGTCGGCGTCTATCACCAGCGGCGGGTCGGTGGTGGGCAGCTGGAGGAGCCGCCGCATCTCGGTGGCGACCGCGAAGGCCGCCTTGCCCGCCTCGTGCTCGCTCACCCCCTCGCGCGGCTCGTGCACGAACAGGACGTCGGCGTCGGAGCCGTAGCCCATCTCGTGGCCGCCGAAGCGGCCGACGCCGATGACGGCGAAACGGGCGGGCAGCTCATCGCCCCACTGCGCGCGAACGGCCGCGCGCAGTGCGCCGGCGAGCGTGGCCGCGTTGAGGTCGGTGAGGGCGTTGCCGACCCGGTCCAAAGCCGCGCCGGGCTCCTGCTGGGCCACGCCCTCGGTGCCGTACGCGCCGATCAGGTCGCCCGCGGCCGTACGGAACAGCTCCCTGCGGCGGACACCGCGCGCCGCGGCCACGGCCGCCTCGGCCCCTTCCGCACGGCCCACCGCGGACAGGGTCTCCTGGAAGAGCGCGTCCCGGGAGCGGGGCCGCAGCCCGTTCTCGTCGCCCAGCAGAGCGACGGCCTCGGGGGCGCGCAGCAGCAGGTCGGGGGCGAAACGCCCGGCGGACAGCACGCGCGCCAGATTCTCCGCGGCGGCCCCCTCGTCGCGCAACAGCCGCAGATACCACGGCGACTTGCCGAGCGCGTCGGAGACCTTGCGGAAGCCGAGCAGGCCCGCGTCCGGGTCGGCGGAGTCGGCGAACCAGCCCAGCAGCACCGGCAGCAGGGTGCGCTGGATGGCGGCCTTGCGGCTGACACCCGAGGCCAGGGCCTCCAGGTGGCGCAGCGCCGAGGCCGGGTCCGCGTATCCGAGGGCCTCCAGACGCTGGCGGGCCGCCCGCACCGACAGACGCTCCTCGCCTGCCTCCAACTGGGCGACCGCGTCCAGCAGCGGCCGGTAGAACAGCTTCTCGTGCAGCCGCCGCACCGCGGAGGCGTGCCGCCGCCACGCCTTGTGCAGCTCGGTGACGGGCTCGCTGCGGTAACCGAGGGAACGGCCCAGCCGCCGCTGGTCCGCCTCGGAGTCGGGCATCAGGTGGGTACGGCGCAGCTGGTAGAGCTGGATGCGGTGCTCCATGGTGCGCAGGAAGCGGTAGGCCGCGTCGAGCGCCGCCGCGTCCTGCCGCCCCACGTAACCGCCCGCGGCGAGCGCGTCGAGCGCGTCGAGCGTGGTGGGGCTGCGCAGCGTCACGTCGCTGCGGCCGTGCACCAGTTGCAAAAGCTGCACGGCGAACTCCACGTCCCGCAGCCCGCCAGGCCCCAGCTTCAGCTCCCGCTCCACCTGCGCGGCGGGGATGCTGGCGACGACACGACGGCGCATCTGCTGCACGTCGGTGACGAAGTTCTCCCGCTCCGCCGCCTGCCACACCAGCGGCGTCACCGCGTCCACGTACGCGTATCCCAGCTCCGCGTCGCCCGCCATCGGCCGGGCCTTGAGCAGCGCCTGGAACTCCCACGTCTTCGCCCAGCGCTGGTAGTAGGCCAGGTGACTGCTGAGCGTCCGCACGAGCGGCCCGTTCCTGCCCTCGGGACGCAGGTTCGCGTCCACCGGCCAGATCGTGCCCTCACCGGTCGTGTCCGAACAGATCCGCATCATGTGCGCGGCGACCCGCGTAGCCGCCCTGAGCGCCTCCGCCTCGTCCTGAGCGCCGCCCGCGCCGGCCGGCTCGGCGACGAAGATGACGTCCACGTCCGACACGTAGTTGAGCTCGTTGCCGCCCGCCTTGCCCATGCCGACGACGGCCAGCCGGCAGGCCGCCGCGTCCTCGGGAGCCGCCGCCTGTGCCTGCGCCAGCGCCCTGCGCAACGTCGCCGTGGCCAGGTCGGCGAGCTGCGCCGCCGTGTGCGCCAGATCGTTGGTGCCGCACACGTCACGGGCCGCGATCCCCAGCAGCGCCCTGCGGTACGCGACACGGAGCGTGTCGCGGTCGTCGGCCTGACGCAGCGCCGCCTCGAACTCCTCGATACCCGGATGCAGATCGGCGGACTCGTACGTCGCCAACGCCTGCCAGTCGTGCGGGTGACGCGCCAGGTGGTCGGCCAGCGCGTCCGAGGCCCCGAGCACACCCAGAAGCCGGTCGCGCAACGGTTTCGCGGTCAGCAGCGTGCCGAGGAGAACCTGCGGATCCGCCTCCGCCTCCGCGAGCCGAAGCAGCCCCAGCAGCGCCAGATCCGGATCGGCCGTGGCCCCCAGAGCGTCCAGAAAAAGAGCGTCGTCCCGCACGGACGCCAGCAACGGACTGTCCAGCAGCCTCGTGGCCGCAGCGGGATCCGTGAACCCGTGCCGCAACAAACGCCCATAAGCCGTGGGCCGCCGCCCACCTTGTGTCACGCTCACACACCTCCGACCCGAGGAACCATTGTCGCCCCTTTCACCGCCCCACCTCCCACTCCAGAGGGAGCTGTTTCCTCCCTACGGGGGCTCCTAGGGGGGCGGAGCCCCCGTAGCGGGGAAACAGCTCCCTCTGGAGTGGGACCCCCCCCCCCCCCCCCCCCCCCCCCCCCCCCCCCCCCCCCCCCCCCCCCCCCCCCCCCCCCCCCCCCCCCCCCCCCCCCCCCATAAGCCGTGGGCCGCCGCCCACCTTGTGTCACGCTC
>NZ_JASKYT010000017.1:0-42085 GCF_041028275.1 Streptomyces sp. PU-14G | reverse complement strand
CCCGCAGACCCTCCTGGTCACCGGCGCGGGCGGGCTCGGGGCTCAGCAGCAGGGTGCGGTGCCCCTGGGCGGCTGCCGCGCAGGCGGTGGCGGCGGCGACCGTGGTGCGTCCCGTTCCGCCCGCGCCGGTGACCAGGAGGGTCTGCGGGCGCCGGCCGCTCAGTTGCCGTCCTTGTCCGTGGTGGACGTGGTGGACGCCTGGGCGCCGCCGGACTCGACGCGCTTCTTCAGCCCGTCGAGTGCGCGGTCGATGATGACCTTCTCGGCCTTGCGCTTGATCATCCCGAGCATGGGGATCTTGACGTCGACGGTGAGCTGGTAGGTGACCTCCGTCTGCGCGCCGCCGGCGAGGGGGGCGAGGCGGTAGACGCCGTCGAGGGAGCGGAGCATCTGGGACTTGACCAGGGACCAGCGCACCTCGCGCTCGCCGATCCACTCGTAGGCGAGGGTGTGCTCGTCCTTGATGGCTCCGGCGTCCAGCAGCAGGCGGACCTGTTCGGCGCGGCCCCGCTCGTCCTGGCCGAGGACCTCGGCCTCCTTCACCTCGCCGGTCCACTCCGGGTAGCGGGGGAAGTCGGAGATCACGTCCATCACGGCCCCGGGTGCCGCGTCGACGGTGATGCTCGAGCTGGTGTGTTCCGCCATCGCCATGGCCCTCCGATGTACCCGTGTCCGAAATGCCCGCCGTGGCGCGGAAAGACCGCGCTGTATGCCCGTCGTGGCGCGGGGAGTCTCTGCGGTGGAAGGCTACCGCGCGCCCGGCGGCCCCGACGCCGCGCGGGGCGTGGCCCACCTCACCGCCGGGCCTCGGCGCCTGTCACCACTCCAGCACCCACGGGGTGCCGGTCGCGTTGAAGTGGCCGACGTTGACGCACTCGGTCGCGCCGACGCGCATGCGCTGGACCAGCGGCTGGTGGACGTGTCCGAACAGGTGGTAGCGCGGGCGCAGTGTGTGCAGGGCCTCCAGCAGCTGCGCGCTGCCGCGTTCGAAGCGGCGCGCGACGGTGTCGTAGCACAGGTCGGGCACCTCGGGCGGGATGTGGGTGCACAGCACGTCGACCTCGCCCAGCGCGGCGACCTTCGCCGCGTAGGTCTCGTCGTCGATCTCGTAGGGCGTGTTCATGGGGGTGCGCAGCCCGCCGCCGACGAAGCCGAAGCGCCACCCGCCGATGACGGCCGTCTCCCCGTCGAGGACGTGGACGCCCGCTCGCGCGTACTCGGGCCACAGCGGGGGCACGTCGACGTTGCCGTAGGTGGCGTACGTGGGGGTGGGGAAGGCCGCGAACAGCTCGGCGTACTGCTTGCGTACCGCCGCCTCCATGGTCGCCTCGCGGTCCAGCCCGTCCCACAACTCGCGGGAGAGCGCGCGGGCCTCGTCGAAGCGGCGGGCGGTGCGCAGGGCGACGATGCGGTCCGCGCTCTCGGCGCCGAACAGGTCGGGGAAGATGCCGCGCGAGTGGTCGGCGTAGTCGAGGAAGAGGATCAGGTCTCCCAGGCAGACCAGCGCGTCCGCACCCTCGCCCGCCTTCGCGAGGTCCTCGCTGTTGCCGTGTACGTCGCTGACTACGTGGACTCGCATGCGCCCCACCCTAGAGCGCTCCCGGCGGGGCGGGGAGGGGGCGACCGGGGCGCCGGCGCGCACCCCCGCGGGCCGGAAGCCGGCCGGGGTCCGGTCCGGAGCCAGCCCCGAGCCGGTCCGGAGCTGGCCGAAAAGCACCGTACGCCCGCTCTTCCCGCTCTCTTCCCTCGCGGCTTCCGTGTCCCCGAACGCCTCGACTAGGCTGCATATCGGCCAACTCCACCTGTGACGCACAAGACATCTACGCGTCACCCTCTACCCCCATGCCCGTACCGATGGGTAACGTCCGGGCCGTCATTCTTCCGGAATCGCAGGACCGTCCCGCGGACCGGGAGCCGAGCCAACGGAGGCCGACCCCGCGGCCCTCCCCTCTTGGCGCGCCGACGAGGAGCAGCAGTCTTGCGCGAGTACAGCCTTCCGGCCCTCTACGAAGTCCCCGCAGAGGGGAACCTGACGGATCTCATCCGCCGGAACGCGGCTCGCCACCCCGACCTGCCCGTCATCGGACGCAAGCGCCAGGGCCGGTGGGAGGACCTGAGCGCCGCCGACTTCCTGGCCGAGGTCCACGAGGCCGCCAAGGGGCTGATCGCCGCGGGCATCGAGCCGGGCGACCGCGTCGGCCTGATGTCGCGCACCCGCTACGAGTGGACCCTGCTCGACTTCGCCATCTGGAGCGCCGGCGGGGTCACCGTCCCGGTGTACGAGACCAGCTCCCCCGAGCAGATCTCCTGGATCCTCGGTGACTCCGGCGCCGTCGCCTGCCTCGTGGAGACCGACGCGCACACGGCCGCCGTCGAGTCCGTCCGCGACCGGCTGCCCGCGCTGCGCGAGGTCTGGCAGATCGAGCCGACCGCCGCCGGGGCCGAGACCGCCGTCGGCCAACTCGCCGCTCTCGGCGCCCAGGTCAGCGACGAGACCGTGGAGGAGCGCAGCTCCGTCGCCGACGCCGACTCGCCGGCCACCCTCGTCTACACCTCCGGCACCACGGGCCGCCCCAAGGGCTGTGTGCTCACCCACCGCAGCTTCTTCGCCGAGTGCGGCAACGTCGTCGAACGGCTGCGCCCGATGTTCCAGCCGGGCGAGGGCTCGGTGCTGCTGTTCCTGCCCGTCGCCCACGTCTTCGGTCGTCTGGTGCAGGTCGCCGCCGTGATGGCGCCCATCAAACTCGGCCACGTGTCCGACCTGAAGACCCTCACCGACGAACTCGGCGCCTTCCGGCCCACGATGGTGCTGGGCGTGCCCCGCGTGTTCGAGAAGGTCTTCAACTCCGCCCGCGCCCAGGCCGTCGCCTCAGGCAAGGGCAAGATCTTCGACAAGGCCGCCGAGGTCGCCGGCGCCTACAGCCGCGCCCTGGACGACCCGGCGGGGCCCTCCCTCACGCTCAAGCTCCAGCACAAGGTCTTCGACAAGCTGGTCTACAGCAAGCTGCGCACCGTCCTCGGCGGCCGGGCCACCCACGCCATCTCCGGCGGCGCCCCGCTGGGCGAGCGGCTCGGCCACTTCTTCCGCGGTGTCGGCTTCACCGTGCTGGAGGGCTACGGACTGACCGAGTCCTGCGCCGCGACCGCCTTCAACCCCTACGACCGGCCCAAGATCGGCACCGTGGGCCAGCCGCTGCCCGGCTCCGTCGTCCGGATCGCCGACGACGGCGAGGTCCTGCTGCACGGCGAGCACCTGTTCACGGGCTACTGGAACAACCCGCAGGCCAGTGAGGAGTCGCTGGCCGACAACTGGTTCCACACCGGCGACCTCGGCACCCTCGACGCCGACGGCTACCTGACCATCACCGGGCGCAAGAAGGAGATCCTGGTGACGGCGGGCGGCAAGAACGTCGCTCCCGCCGTCATCGAGGACCGCATCCGCGGTCACGCACTGGTCGCCGAGTGCATGGTCGTCGGCGACGGGCGCCCCTTCGTCGGCGCGCTGCTGACCGTCGATGAGGAGTTCCTGCCCCGCTGGGCGGCCGAGCACGGCAAGCAGCAGCTCAACCACGAGGAGCTGCTCGCCGACCCCGCTCTCCTCGCCGAGTTGCAGACCGCCGTCGACGAGGGCAACAGCGCCGTCTCCAAGGCCGAGTCGGTCCGCAGGTTCCGCGTGCTGCGCGAGCAGTTCACCGAGGAGTCCGGCCACGTCACCCCCTCCCTCAAGCTCAAACGCGGCGTGGTGGCCAAGGACTTCGCCGACGAGATAGAGGCCATCTACGCCGGGTAGAAAGCCGCTTCCGCGCCCAGCGGCTTCCCCGGCGCGGCGGGCGGGCCTGGGGCTGGCCGTGCTCATCCCGTGGTGCCCGTCGCGAGCGCCGGCTCACAGCAGTGCGCGCAGCTTGTCCGCCAGCAGATCCCAGCGCCAGCGCTCCTCCACCCACCGGCGGCCACGGGCGCCCATGCGGGCGCGCAGGTCCGGGTCGCGCAGGAGCTCGATCAGGCGGTCGGCGGTCTCCTCGGGGGCGCCGCCGCGCACCACCCGGCCGGTCTCGCCGTCGAGCACGGCGTCGGGCGCTCCGCCCGAGTCCCCGGCGACCACGGGGAGTCCGGTGGCCGAGGCCTCCAGGTAGACGATGCCGAGGCCCTCGACGTCGAGTCCACCGCGCCGGGTGCGGCACGGCATGGCGAAGACGTCACCCGCCCCGTAGTGCGCGGGCAACTCCTCCCACGCCACGGGCCCGGTGAAGCGTACGGCGTCGGTCAGGCCGTGGGAGGCGGCGAGCTTCTCCAGGTCGGCACGGTGCGGGCCGCCTCCGACGATGAGCAGCACGGCCTCGGGCACGGCGGCCAGCACCCGCGGCATGGCCTCGATCAGCGTGTCCTGGCCCTTGCGCGGTACCAGCCGGGAGACGCACACGACGACGGGCCGGTCGGTCAGCCCCAGCCGGGCGCGGACCGCGTCGCCGCCCGAGTCGGGGTGGAAGGTCTTCTCGTCGACGCCGGGCGGCAGCTGCACCATCCGGGCGACCGCCCGGGGGGTGAGGGCCGCCGCGATCCGGCTGCGGGTGTACTCGCCCAGGTAGGTGAGGGTGTCGGTGCCCTCACCGATGCGCCGCAGCAGGCTGCGTGCCGCCGGAAGCTGGGCCCAGCCGGCCTCGTGCCCGTGCGTGGTCGCCACGATGCGTTCAGCGCCGGCCCTGCGCAGCGCGGGCGCCATCAGGCCGAGGGGAGCGGCGGCGCCGAACCACACGGAGCGGCATCCGTGCTCCCGCAGCAGCGAGACGGCACGCTTGGTGACGCGCGGAGTGGGCAGCAGCATCGTCGTGCGGTCGCGGACGACCGTGAACGGCTGCTCCGCGTCGAACGCCGCGGTGGCCTCCACACCTTCCCGGCTCCGCTTCCAGGTCGAGGCGTACACCACGACGTGGGACGGGTCGAGGCGCAGCGCCATGCTGTGCAGGAAGGCCTGGATGCCGCCCGGACGGGGCGGGAAGTCGTTGGTGACGATCAGGGTCTTGTGCATCGCCGCCGACAGTACCGCGCACGGGCGCGCGGGCTGCGGGCGCGGGCACGGGCGTGCACAGCGAGGGAATGGGCAGGATGCGCGGCGGGACGAGATCGCCGAGGACGCCGAGGACGCAGCGGCGTGGCGTGGTGGCGCCTTCGGCGGTCTGGATGGCCACCCGGGCGGTGTTGCTGGCCTTCGTGTTCAAGGTTCTCACCGTGCCCGGCGGCATGGACATCACCTCTGACGTCTCGGTGATCTACCACGGCTGGTTCGAGCAGCTGAGTGCCGGATCGTTTCCCTCGCAGGACGTGACCTGGCAGTACCCGCCGGCCGCAGCGCTCGTCATCCTCTCCCCCGGGCTGCTGGCGGACCTGCTGGACTACGCCTCCGCCTTCTTCGTCCTGGCCTGCGCCGCCGACGCGGCGGTACTCGTACTGCTGTTGTACGCCGCCCGGCACCGCAGCCCGCGCGACGCCCGTGCCGGGCAGGCCGGGCCCCGGTACCGGGCCGGCGTGTGGGCCTGGGTGGCCGGGGTGCCGCTGCTGGGGCCGACCGCGTACGCGCGCTACGACCTGATGGTGACCGCGCTCGCCGTGGCCGCGCTGCTGGCCGCCGCCCGCCACCCCCGCGTGTGCGGGGTACTGGCCGGGCTGGGCGCGATGGTGAAGGTGTGGCCGGTCCTGCTGCTGCTCGGCACCCGGCGCGGCCGGCCCACCCGCACCGTCTGGCTCGCCGCGCTGGCGACCGTGCTGGTGCTGGCGGCCGGGTTCGCGGCCACGATGCCGGGCTCCTGGGACTTCCTGACCGGGCAGCGCGGCCGTGGCACCGAGGTGGAGTCGGTCGGCTCGCTGGCGCTGCACGCGGCCCGGTACTTCGCAGGCTGGGACGGCCAGGTGCTGCTGCGGTACGGCTCGATGGAGTTCGTCGGGTCCGGGGTGTGGCTGGTGACCGACGCGGCCATGGTGGTGACCGGGGCCTGCTTCGGCTGGCTGCTGCTGTGGCGGCTGCGGGCGCGGGCCTGGGCACCGGACACCATGGCCCAGGCGTCGCTGGCGGCCGTGCTGGTCTTCGTCGTCACCAGCCGGGTGCTGTCTCCGCAGTATCTGATCTGGCTGGTCGGGCTGGCCGCCGTCTGCCTCACCCTGCGCACCGGCCGCCAGGCGCTGCCCGCCTGGCTGGTGCTGGCGGCGACGGGGCTGACCCAGCTGGAGTTCCCCGTCTGGTTCACCGACGTGGTCACCGGCGACGGTGTGGGCGTGCTGGTCCTGGCGGTCCGCAACGCACTGCTGGTGGCCGCCGCCGTGCTCGCCTGCGTACGGCTGTGGCGTACGACGGTGACCGGGGCGGCGAAGGGCCGGGACGGCGGCCAGGACGGCCAGCACGGCCAGGACGGCCAGGACGGGAAGGATGGCGAGGACGGGGACGGGGACGGGGGCGCGGGCGGCGCGGACCGGGACGGCGCGGACAGCGCCCAGGGCGGGGTGCCGGGGATGCGCGGCCCCGGCGGGACACGGCCGCTCAGCCCTGAGCCGGACCCTGGCGCAGCTGAGCCGTCACGTACGCCCGCCACCGGTCGGTGAACTGCGCCCGGCTCACTCCCAGCACGGACCGCAGTGCCGCGTCCAGACCGGCGTGTTCGCCGCCGCCCTCGCGGCCCGCCCGGTCGTAGAGCGCGACGAGTTCGTCCGCGCCCCACTCCTCGGCGACCATGCGGCAGGCCAGCCAGCCGCCCTCGTAGGCGCGGGCGAGGCGGGCGGGGTCGTTGTCGAAGCGGAAGTCCTCGTCGGTGGGCAGCGCCCGCAGCGGTGAGGAGTCACCGCGCTCCGCGTCCAGGTCGGCCACCGCACGGGCGAGTTCGGGCGCCGCCCGTCGGGGCGTGAGCTTCGAGGTGCGGTAGCCCGACCAGTCGGCGATGCCCTCGGAGAGCCACATCGGCGTCGCGCCGGTGGTCTGCCGCCGGGTGGCCACATGGGTGGTCTCGTGCGTGAGGACCACCTGCCTGCCCTGCTCGCTGAGCTCGGCGAACGCCCGCGGGTTGACGACGATGCGGTCGGCGGGCGCGTTCTCCTCCCGGGCCCCGTCCTGGGCCTCACCCGTGGTGACGGCCGCGATCCCGTCGTAGGAGGAGGCGGGGGACTCCAGCAGGCGGCCCATCGCCGCGGTGGAGGACGGCACCTGGAGCACCGTCCGGCGGCTCCACCCGTGCGGCCACGTCCCGGCGACGGCGGGTACGGCACGGTCGGCGGCGTCGGCGAGGGCACGCAGCCGCGACCGCGCGCGGCCCACGCCCAGCACGAGGGAGTGCTCGCCGCGCACGACGGTCACCGCGCCCTGCTCCCACAGCTGGGTGGCGCTGCCGGGCGCCTCCCCCGCCAGGCGCCAGTGCCCGTCACGCCGCACGAAGCGCAGCCGCTCGGTGTCGGTGGTGGCGACCCGGTCGTACCCGGACAGGCGGTGGCGCAGCCGGGCCTCGACGGTGGCCTCGTCGCCGTCGCGCCTGACGTCCGCGACCCGGTAGCCCCACTCCGCCAGCGGGAGTTCGCGCAGGTTGGCGTAGACCCGCTGCTGCGCGGCCCGGTAGCGGTCGGCGTGCGGGTCGAGCGCGGCCAGGTAGGCGGCCTTGTCGCCGTCGCGCACGGCGGCGGCCTGCGCCTCGAGGACGGCCTGGAAGGGGCGGGTGTCCCCGTCCTCGCCCCCCGCGTCGCCGGCGGCCGGAGCGCAGGCAGCCAGCACGCACAGCAGGACGGGCACGAGCGCCCGGCGGGCTGCGCGCCCGCCGGGGGCACCCTGTGGCCTGTTCACCCCATCGAGAGTACGGGCGGGCGGCAGGAAAGCGGCCCGCGGTCCCCGGCGCCCGGTCAGGGCTGGTCAGGGCCGGTCAGGGCCGGGTGACGGACGAGATCGGCATCATGCCCACCGGGTCGTAGCGCACCGGGGCGCCCGGGTGGGGAGCGTGCACGACCTGGCCGTTGCCCATGTACATCGCCACATGGCTGGCGTCGTCCCGGTAGACGACCAGGTCACCGGGGCGGGCCTCGCCGAGCGGGACCTGGCGGCCCGCCGAGCGCTGCGCCTGCGACGTGCGCGGGATCGAGGTGCCCGCCTGCGCGTACGCCCACTGCGTCAGCCCCGAGCAGTCGAACGCGCCGGGCCCGGCCGCACCCCACGCGTACGGGCGGCCGACGGCGGACCTGGCGGCGGCTGCCGCGGCGGCGGCCCGGCCCGAGGAGGCCTTGGCCCCGCCCTGGCCCGCCTTCGGTCCGCCGGCGGCGCCGCGCCCGTCCCTGGAGGCGCGCTCGCGCTCGGCGCGCTCCTCGGCGGTCAGCCGGCCCAGGAGCCGCTTGGCGGCGGAGAGCTTCTTGCGCACGCTCTTCTTCTGCCGGCTGAGCGCGTCCTGCAGCCCGTCGAGCTGTTCGACCTTGCCGGCGGCCTCGGTGCGCTGCTGTTCGAGCTCCCGCTGGGCGGTCTGCAGTTGGCGCAGCTTGAGCATCTGGCGGCTGCCGATGCGGTCGAGGGTGGCGGCCTTGTCCAGATAGCCCTCGGGGTCGGAGGTGAGCATCAGCGTCAGCGCCGGGTCGATGCCCCCTGAGCGGTACTGGGCGCCCGCCAGGCCGCCGAGCGCGTCGCGCAGCCGGTTGACCTCCGACTGGCCGCGTGCGACGGCGTCCTGTGCGTGCGAGACCTGCTCCCTCAGCTTGCCGGCGCGCTCGGCCACCCCGTTGTACTTCTCGGTGGCGACCTCGGCCTGCTCGTAGAGGCCGTCGATACGGGCGTTGACGCTCTTGGCGGACGGTTTGTCACCGCCGGGGTCGGCGCCCGCGGGCGCGGGGGTGAGCGTGGCTGCCGCACCCGCGGCAGCGGCCGACAGCACGGTGACCCGCGCGGTCCAGCCCTGCGCGGGCAGCGAGGTACGTCGAGGGGACCGGTGGGATGCCACTGGAGGACGCGTTCCTTCCGCTAGGCGACGTGCGCCCGCAGAATGTAGCCGTGCCCTCACGGTGGGCAAAGGACCGCTCACCGCGGGTAAGTGCTGCCGCGCGGTGCGGCGTTCGGCGATCACGCAGGTCACCGGGCGGGTCCCCGGGTCATCCGCAGCCGGAGGCTTTCACCCGGACGAAGGACGTTTAGCGGTCATCACACTGGCTGTTGATCGCCGGGGGCGGTCACGGCCGCCCCCGGGCGCGTCACCCGCGCCGGGCAGCGGCTCAGCCCACCCGGACGCCGTACTGGAACGGCATGTTGCCCATCGCCTCGAAGCGCACCGAGGCACCCGGCTTCGGCGCGTGCAGCACCTGCCCGTTGCCGGCGTAGAGACCGATGTGGTGCAGGTCGCCGTAGAAGAGAACCAGGTCACCCGGCTTGAGCGCGCTCTGGCTGGCGATCCGGGTGCCGGCGCCCGCCTGCGCCTGGGAGGTCCGCGGCAGCGAGACACCCGCCTGCTTGTACGCCCAGGACGTCAGCCCCGAGCAGTCGAACGAGCTCGGCCCGGTGGCGCCCCACACGTAGGGGCTGCCTATCTTCGTCTTGGCCGCGGCCAGCGCGGCAGCCGCGCGGCCCGAGCCCGGCTTGACGTCGCCCAGGTCGGCACGGTCGCTGGAGGCGCGGTCCGCGCGCTTCTGCTTCGCGGCGAGCTTCGCCTTCTCCTTGGCGGTCAGCGAGTTGAGGAGCGTCTGGGCCTCCGAGAGCTTGCCCTGGATCTCCTTCTTCTTCTTGCCGAGCGCCGTGCGGGTGCTGGAGAGGTCCTTGAGCTTCCCCGAGGCCTCCTTGCGCTGCTGCGCGAGGCTCCGCTGCTTGGCCTGGATCTTCTTGAGCGCGGTCGTCTGCTTGGTGCTCAACTGGTCCATGGCCGAGGCCTTGTCCAGGTAGTTGTCCGGGTCGGACGAGAGGAAGAGCTGCAGCGACGGGTCGATGCCGCCCGTGCGGTACTGCGCGGTGGCGACCGAACCGAGCTGGTCGCGCATCTTGTTGAGGTCGCCCTGGCCGCGCGCGACGCTGTCCTGGAGGTTCTCGACCTCCGTGGAGAGCTTGGACTGCTTCTCCTTGGCGCCGTTGTACTTCTCGGTGGCGGCCTCGGCGTCCTCGTAGAGCTTGTCGACCTTCTCCTTGACGCTCTTCTTGGAGGTCTGCGGGTCGGCGTGTGCCGCCTGGGAGGTGAGGGCGACGGCCGCGGCGGCGGTCATGGTGAGGACACTGACGCGAGCGCGGTTCGGCTGCTTGGGACGACGGTGGGACGCCACTGGGGCGAGCTCCTTCTTCCTCTCAGCCGCCTGCCGGTCGGTCAGTTCCGGCTCCGCGTCGCCGGACCGCGCCACCCGCAAGGGGCGGCAGTCTCAACTCGACGGAACTAGGCGGTCCTCCACCGTCACCCCGGATAGGTGATCACCCGAGCGGAGGTTCGAGGCCAGAGATTAGCCACGCGTAGTGATCGGATCAAATCCCTCCAGAAAAAAGATGACTCGCGACCGCATTCTTTACCCAGATCCCACTCAGGGCGAGCGCAGCCTCACGCTTCGCACACGTGAGGCGGCGGCACGCCCCGCGGGACACCGCCGCGCCCGAACGTCGGCGCGAAGCCTCGCGCGTGAGTCGTCGGCGCGAAGCCTCGCGCGTGGACGTCGGCGCGAGACCCCGCGCCCGAACGTCGGCGAGAAACCCCGCGCGCGAACGTCGGCGCGCGGCGCGCTACGTCCGCGCGAGCCGCTTGAGGAGGAGAGTCGCCGCGACGGGCCGGGCACCGGCGGCCGCACAGCCGTCCGCCACCTCGCGGTCGCTGGAGACCACCACGACAGGGCGCCCCGGCGGCTCGGCCCGCACCAGACGGCGGATCAGCTCGTCCGCCGTCTGGCCCGGCTTGGAGAAGAGCACCCGGACCCCGCGCGGCGGTGCCAGCAGCACCGGCGCCGCGAGCTCCGCGCCGTCGAACACGCAGGTGACCTCCGCGTTCGACTGGGCCGCCAGCCCGGCCAGGCCACCCAGCAGCCGCAGCCGCTGCTTCTCCAGCGGCAGCGCGGGATAGCCGGTCTTGGTGACGTTGTAGCCGTCCACCACCAGATGCGCCTGGGGCAGCGCCAGCAACTGGTCGAGCAGCGCCGGATCCGTCGCCGACAGCGCCCTGGCCGCGACGTCCTTGGGCGACATCCGGCCCGGTTCCACCGCCTCGACGGTGTCGGCGGGACGCGACTGGGACGGCGGCAGCGCCAACTCCCGGCGCAGCCCCTGGGCCGCGTCCAGCACCGTGTCCAGCAGCAGCCGCACGCGCATGTCCTCGACGCTGCGGCCCTCGCGCGCCGCACGGCGCTGCGCCTCCAGCGCCGACTCGCTCTCCGCCAGCCGGGACTTCAGGCGCCGCACCTCGCTGTCCGAGGCCGCCTTGTCCACGCTCGCAGCCGACCGCGCCGCCTCCAGCTCGGCCTGCAGCTTGCGCAGCGCGGCCTCACCGCGGCGCACGTCCGCCTGGGCGCTGCGGAGCCTGCGCTGGGCGCCGTCGAGTTCCTTGCGCAGCGCCTCCGCGTCGCGCCGGCCGCGCTCCGCCTCCTCACGGGCCGCGCTCCTGGCCTGGGAGAGCTCCTCGCGCAGCCGGGCCAGCTCGCGCTGCGCCTCCTCGCCGGCCCGCTCCGCCTGCGCCCGCTGGGCCTCCTCGCCCGCCGCGGCGACGAGCTTGGCCCATCCGGCGGGCCGCAGGACGTAGCCGACGGCTGCCACGTCGACCGGGTCGGCGGCCGGGGGCGGGGCGCCCTCGTCCAGCGCGCCCGCCAGCTCGGGCAGCTGCTCGCGCAGCCGGGAGGCGATCCGCTGCCGGAAGACGGCGTCCGCCTCCAGCGCCGCCGCCATGGCGTTGCCGCCGAACTTGACGCGGCGCTGCGGGGTGAAGCGCGCGTACTGCCGCAGCGGAGGCGGCAGTTGCGCGACGGTCAGTCCGCCGAGCGCGTCGCCGGTGAACGCGACGACGCGCCGGCGCACCTTTTCCGGCAGGGGCCGCTCCAGGCCCTCGGAGTCCGGGTCGCCCTCGCCGGGACGGCCCTGCGGCTCCGGGCCCGTGTCCGGACCGGTCGTCGGCCCCGGGGGCGCGTCGGCAGCCTCCTTCGGCTGCCGAGGCTCGCCGCCCGTCCGTTCCTCCACCGGTCACACCTGCCGTCTCAAGCCCTGACTCTTCGAGCCCTGTCCTGTCCGAGCCCTACACCTGAGCGCTGGGCCGGTCCACCAGTTCGATCTGGTCCACGGCGTTGCACCATCGGCAGCGCACGGACTCGATGGTCTCACTGAGCACCTCGCGCTCCTCCACCTTCGGCGCTCCGGCCAGGTCCAGATGGACGTACTCCACCACCTTGCTGGACCGGGTCACATCGAACCGGGTCAGGTTGCCGCACAGGGTGCAGCGCCAGCGGGTCTCGTCCGTGGGCGTGGGGACCGCCATCGTCGTGAGTCCTCGTTTCTTGAGGTCGGAGTCGCTTGAGGCCGGAGTTGCTTGAGGCCGGATCGGTCGGTGTGCGCTCTTTCCGCCTTCCGTGGCCTTACTCGTGGACACGTCACGGACATACGGTCGGGCGTCACGTGCTGTCAACCCTACGGCCTGGGGCCGTCCGCGTGCCCGTGCGTGTGTCGAGGAGCATGCCCGGGGAGCGAGCCGTCATGATCCCGCCATGGACGGCACCGACGGCATCGACCGCGCCGCCGCCGCGCCCCGGGGCCGCGGCGCAGGGCCGCGCCCCCTCGTGACGTACGCCCTCATCTGTTGCTGCGGCCTGCTCTTCCTGATCGGACCGGCCTCCGGGCTCGTGCCGACCTACGGTACGGGGCGGGCGCTCGCGCAGGCGCAGTCCGGCTACTTCGACCGGTGGGGCGTGGTGCCCCGCGCGCTGCTGAGCGGCGCCACGCGCCCGCTGCTGACGCCCCTGACCGCGCTGTTCCTGCACGGGAACTGGCTGCACCTGCTCGGGAACCTGCTGTTCTTGTTCGTCTTCGGCAACTCGGTCGAACAGCGCATGGGCCCGGTGCGCTTCGCCCTCCTCTACCTGAGCACCGGCTACGTGGCCATGCTGTGCTACGCGGCGGCGCACCCGGCCTCGGGCCAGTCGCTGGTCGGCGCCTCCGGGGCGGTCTCCGCCGTGCTGGGCGCCTTCTTGTACCTGTACCCGCGCACCAGGGTCACCAGCGTCTTCCCCTTCCTCTTCTTCCTCCCCCTGCGCTTCCCCGCCTGGATGGTGCTCCTCTTCTGGCTCACCCTCCAGTGGCTGGCCACGCGGCAGGACGGAGGCGGTCCCGGCGTCGCCTACCTCGTGCATGTGGTCGGATTCACGCTGGGCTTCCTCCTCGTATGGCTGAGCTACCGCCGGGCTACAGTGACCGGGCCAACCCCGGCGTGTGAGGGAGAGACCAAGCCGTGATCACATCGATCGTCCTCATCCGGACGAGCACCGAGCGCATCCCCGAGATCGCCGAGCAGATCGCCGCCATCGACGGCGTCAGCGAGGTCTACTCCGTGACCGGTGCCCACGACCTGATCGCCATGGTCCGCGTCGCCGAGCACGACGACCTCGCCGACATCATCCCCGGCCGCATCAGCAAGGTCCCCGGCGTGCAGTCCACCGAGACCCACATCGCCTTCCGCACCTACTCCCAGCACGATCTGGAGACGGCCTTCGCCATCGGCCTGGACTCCTGAAGCGGCGGGTCGGGTCAGGGCCCAGGCCGGCCCGGGCCCGGTACCCCCGCGGCTGCCCCCGCCCCGGGACGCCGCCCATGAAGGTTTTCTCATCCGGCCTTCACGATCCGCGCCCGGCGCACCGCGCAGCCTGCCCGTATGGCCTTCTCACACCGCATGGCGACACTCGCGGCCGTGGTGGCGATCCCGCTGGGCATCGCCGTCACCAGTTACGCGCTCACCGACAGCCCGGACCCGCCCCGGCCGCCCGCGAAGGTCGAACTGGACGGCGAGAGTCCCTCGCCGGCCCGCACGGGCCCGTCCCCGGGCAGGACGGCTCCCGCCGACGGCTCTGCGCCGGCTTCCCCGAGCGGCTCGCCCGGCGGGAACCCGTCGAAGGGGGTCACCGCCCCGCCATCCGGGCAGGAGACAGTGCCCAGGCCCCCCGCCACCGACGAGAGGGGCGGCGACGACCGCGGCGAGGACGATGACGACGACGGCAACGGCAGCCGGGACCGGGACCGGGACGGGGACGACGGGCCCGGGGGCGAGGGATGAGGCGGGCGGGACGGCCGAGGCGGTGCCCGCGCCCGCCAGGCCCTGGATATCGGCGCGCGTCCGCATCCTGCTGTGGCTGCTCGCGGTGATGGCGGTGGCGCTCGGCACCGTCGCGACCACCACCCGCTCCATCCTGATGCGCGAGGTGGAGCACCGGATCACGCGGCTGCTGGAGCAGGAGACCGGCGAGTTCGCCAACTTCGTCAGGCGCGGAGCCGACCCCGAGACCGGCCGTCCCTTCGCCGACTCCCGACGGCTGCTGAAGGTCTTCCTGGAGCGTCAGTACTCCGACCCCGACGAGGAACTGCTGGGCGTGGTACGGGGCCGGGTGATACGCCAGAGCCGCGACATCCCCTCCGCGCTGCCGCTGTACGAGGACAAGGAGTCGCTGCGCCGTATCACCTCCGGCGGCCGGCGCAGCGGCACCCTGCACAGGCCGCAGGGCGAGGTGCGCTGGGCGCGGGTGACCATCGAGCCGGGCGGCGGCTCCCCCTCCGGCACCTTCGTCGCCGCCGTCCACGCCGACCGCCAACTGGCCGGACCGCACGACGTCTTCCGCGTCCTGCTCGCGATATCCGGTGTCGCTCTGCTGCTGACCTGCGGCATCGGCTGGGCCGTCGCGGGGCGCATCCTGGCTCCCGTACGGCTGGTGCGGACGACCGCGGCCCAGCTGACCGAACAGGACCTGACCCGGCGCATCCCGGTGCGGGGACGGGACGACATCGCGGCGCTCGCCGAGACGTTCAACGCCATGCTGGACCGGCTGGAGCGGGCCTTCGCGGC
Organism: Streptomyces sp. PU-14G; assembly: GCF_041028275.1. Lineage (NCBI taxonomy): Bacteria > Bacillati > Actinomycetota > Actinomycetes > Kitasatosporales > Streptomycetaceae > Streptomyces > Streptomyces sp. PU-14G. Next base: position 27,092 of record NZ_JASKYT010000017.1, on the reverse strand, counting down.
GCAGCGCCAGTTCGTGGACGACGCCGGGCACGAGCTGCGCACCCCCATCACCATCGTCCGCGGCCACCTGGAGCTGATGGGCGACGGGCCCGAGGAACGGGAGGAGACCGTACGCGTCGTCACCGACGAACTGGACCGGATGGGCCGCATCGTGGAGGACCTGCTGCTCCTCGCCAAGACCGAACGCCCCGACTTCGTCACGCCGGAACCCTGCGAGCTGGCCGAACTGACGGCCGACGTCTTCGTCAAGGCGCGGACACTGGGCGACCGCGACTGGCGGCTCGCCCGCAACGCCGAGGGCACCGTGCGGCTCGACCCGCAGCGGATCACCCAGGCGATGGTGCAGCTCGCCCAGAACGCCGTCCAGCACACGGTGCCGGGCGCCCTCGTACGGATCGGCTCGCTGCGCCGCACCGGTCCGGACGGCAGACGGGTGGTCGAGCTGTACGTCGCCGACAGCGGGCCCGGGGTCGGCGACGACGACGCCGAGCTGATCTTCGAACGCTTCCGCAGAGGCACGGCGCGGCGCGGCGCGCGCGGCAGCGGCGCCGGACTGGGGCTGGCGATCGTCAAGGCCATCGCCGAGGGACACGACGGCGGCAGCGTGGAGCTGCGCGGCACACCGGACGGCGGCGCGACCTTCGTCCTCGTCCTCCCCGACGGCACCCCACCGGAGACGGAAGCGGAAGCGGAACCTGCGGCGGAGGCGGAAGCGGAAGCGGAACCGGGGGTGGAGGCGGGATCTGCGGCGGAGGCGGAACCGGGGGYCGAGGGGGMGACGGAGGCGGAGGCGGTCGGGGTGCCGCGACCTGAACGGCGGCCGGAGGCCGCGCCGCAGCGCCAGGACGGGGAAGCGGGGAGGAACACGTGACGCGCGTACTGATCGTCGAGGACGAGGAGAGGATCGCCGCGTTCGTGCAGAAGGGGCTGCGCGCCGGCGGCTTCGCCACCACCGTCGCCGCCGACGGGCAGACCGCCTGCGACTACGCCCGCACCGGCGGTTTCGACCTGGTCATCCTCGACATCGGGCTGCCGGACAAGGACGGCTTCACGGTCCTGCGGGAACTGCGCGAGGCCCGGCTGACCGTGCCGGTGATCGTCCTGACCGCGCGGGACTCGGTGCGGGACACGGTGGCCGGCCTGGAGGGCGGGGCCGACGACTGGATGACCAAACCCTTCCGCTTCGAGGAGCTGCTGGCCCGGGTACGGCTGCGGCTGCGCACCGCGGCACACGTCCCGGAGATCACGGTGCTGCGCAGCGGTGGGCTCTCGCTGGACCTGCGCACCCGCAGGGCCCGGGCAGGCGAGAAGACGGTGGACCTGACGGCACGCGAGTTCGTGCTGCTCGAACTGTTCCTGAGGCACCCGGGGCAGGTGCTCTCACGCGAACAGATCCTCTCCCACGTGTGGGGCTACGACTTCGACCCGGGTTCGAACGTCGTGGACGTGTACGTACGGGCGCTGCGCAGGAAACTGGGCGCCGAACGGGTGGAGACCGTACGCGGGATGGGCTACCGGCTGCCCTGAGACCGCGGCGGCCCGCGCCCCGTTGCCGAAGGTGCCCCGATGCCACCCCGATGACGCACCGCTGACGCCCCCGCTGACGCCCCGTTGATGAAGGCGCCTTCATCAACGGCTCATCACCGGCTCACGGCCCCACCGAAGACTCGCCGTATGACACCGAGCCTGCGGCAGGCCGTTCCGCTCTGCCTCGCGCTGAGCCTGTGCGCGCTGCTCGCCGTACCCGGCAACCTCCCCGGGCTGAGCGGGGACGCGCGCGTGACGCTCGCCGTCTTCGCGCTGGCGACCTGCGCGTGGATCGGCACGCCCATCGACGACACCTACATCGCGCTCGGCGCTGGACTGGCACTCGCCGCGACCGGGGTGATCAGCGCGGACACCCTCTTCGCCACCCTCGGCGACGCCACGGTCTGGCTGCTGATCTGCGCCTTCGTCCTGGCCGCCGCGATCGCCCGCACCGGGCTCGCGGCGCGCGCCGCCGCGTTCCTGGTCACCGGCGCCCGCTCGGTACGGCAACTCGTCCACCTGACGACCGCCGCGCTGGTGGTGAGCGCCTTCGCGATCCCGGCCACCTCAGGACGGGCCGCGCTGGCGCTGCCCGTCTTCCTGGCACTGGCCGCCGTGCTGCGCGAGCGCCCCCGGCTGGTGGTGATGCTGGCGCTGCTCTTCCCCACGGTCATCCTGCTGTCCGCCGTCGCCACGCTCATCGGCGCCGGAGCGCACCTGATCACCGTGAACGTACTGTGGGAGTCCGCCGGCCGGCACATCGGCTTCACCCGATGGCTGCTGCTGGGGCTGCCACTGGCCGTCGTGGCCTCGCACCTGGCGGCCGAGGCGGTGCTGCTGACCACCACCCGCCGTGCGGACCGGCGCGACGGCGTACGCATCGCCGTCGAGGACCTCCAGCGGCACTCCGACACCCCCCTCACCGGGCCGCTCTCCCCCACCGAGGCGAGGGCGGCGCTGCTGCTGGCCACGGTGGTCGCCCTGTGGTGCACCGAGCCGCTGCACCAGGTCTCGCCCGCCCTCGTCGCCCTGATCGGCGCCGTGGTCGCCGCCTCCCCCGCCCTGGGCACGGTGCGGCTCAAGGAGGCGCTCGGGACGGTGCCGTGGCCCCTGCTGCTGTTCATGGCGGCGACGATGGCCATGGGCGTGGCCCTGTCCACCTCCGGCGCCGCCGCCTGGCTGGTCCAGGGGCTGCCCGGCGCCACCTCCGTGCCGCCGTGGGCGTTCCTCGCCCTCGTCGTCGTGGTGAGCACCGGTGCCCACCTGCTGCTCCAGTCCCGCTCCGCGCGCTCCAGCGTGCTGGTGCCGCTGGTGGTGGCCGCGGCGGCGGGCGCGGGCGTCAACCCCGTCTCCGCCGCGCTCGCCTCCACCGCCGCGGCGGGCTTCTGCCACACGCTGCCCGCCTCGGCCAAACCCGTCGCCCTCTTCGCCGACGTCCCCGGCACCCCCACCTACACCCCGCGCGACCTGCTGCGCCTGTCCGCCGTACTGGCACCGCTGACAGCGCTCATCGTCCTGGGCTTCGCCCTCACCGTCTGGCCGCTGCTCGGCGTGCCGGTGCGGTGAGCCGTACCCCTTCCCACCGGCCCCACCCCGTAGGAGACCCCTGTGCCGTACCACTTCGCCCTCGCGCCCAGCGGCTTGAAGGAGTCGCTGTCGGCCCGGCAGGCCGCCGAGGCCATGGCCGAGGGCATCCGGAAGGTCACCCCGGACGCGACGCTCGACCTGATCCCGCTGGTGGACGGCGGCGAAGGCACCGCCGAGGCGCTCGCACTCGCCACCGGCGGCCGGCTGGAGCGCCGCACCGCGGCGGGCCCGGTCGGAACACCCGTGTCCACCCACTTCGCCTGGCTGGGCGCGGGCGCCCTCCGCGGGCTCACCCAGGCGCCCACCGCCGTCGTGGAGATGGCCGCCGTCGCGGGCCTCGGCCTCGTCCCCGCGGACCGCCGCGACCCCGGGCTGACGACGACCTACGGAGTCGGCGAGCTGATCCGCGCGGCGCTGGACGCCGGGGCCCGCCGCATCCTCGTGGGCTGCGGCGACTCCGGCACCTCGGACGGCGGCGCCGGGGCCCTCCAGGCGCTGGGCGCGCGGCTGCTGGACCCTTACGGGAGAGAACTGCCGCCGGGCGGGCACGCGCTCGCGCGGCTGGACCGCATCGACCCGGCGGGGCTGGACGCACGGCTGGCCGGGAGCGAACTGGTGGTCGCCTGCAACCCGTTCAACGTCCTGTGCGGGCCCCGGGGCGTCGCGCGGGTCTTCGGACCGCAGAAGGGCGCCACCTCCGCCCAGGTCGTCTCGCTCGCCCGCGCACTGGAACGGTGGGCGGCCGTGCTCGCCCGCGACGTGGCCGGGCCCGGAACCCCGGACCTGCGCACCGCGCCGGGCACGGGCGCCTCCGGCGGACTGGGCGCGGGGCTGGCCGCCCTCGGCGCGCGGCTGCTGCCCCGCTTCGAGATCCTGCTCGACCACCTCGACCTGGACGCCCGGCTGGCCCGCGCCGACCTCGTCCTGACCGCCGAGGGCTCCCTCGACCACCAGACGGCCCGCGGCAAGATCCCCGCCGAAGTCGCGCGCCGCGCCAAGACCTTCGGCAAACCGGTGCTGGCCCTGGCCGGCACCCTGGGCGAGGGGGCGCACGAGACCCGCGCCGCCGGCATCGACGCCTACCGCTCCATCCTCCCCGCCCCCGTGGGCCTCGCCGAAGCCCTCACCCACGCCCCCGCCTACCTCACCGACGCCACCGAACACGCCCTCCGCATGGTCCTGCTGGGCACCCGGCTCCGGCCGCGAGAGGGCCGCGCCCAACCGGTCGCGGACACCGTCCCGGCCTGACGCCACACCAGGCACGCCCCCCGCGCGGGGGAGGAGCGCGGGCGTTGGTGGAAGACTTCTCCCGTGAGGTCGGAGGGGTTGCGGGTGCGGTGGCGGTCGGTGCCGCGGTGGGCGCGGTGGGTGTCGGCGGGCTATCTGGTGGGGTTCCTCGAAGGGGGCTGCGCCCACCTGTTCGACCTGCTGCGGGGCGGTATCCACGTGTACGCCCCGTTCGCGGCTGTGCCGTGGCAGGTGTTCTTCGTGGGGCTCGTGGTGCTGGATCCGCTGGTGGCCGTCCTCGTCGCGGGGATGCGCCCTGCCGGGGTGTGGCTGGCGGGGGCGGTGATGGCCGCCGACGTGGTGGCGAACTGGGTGGTGGACTGGCAGTGGGTGCGGGAGGACCCTGGCTGGGCGCTGCGTCCTGTGGGGCTGCTGCCGATCACGCTGTTCGGGGTGTTCGTACTGGTGACGTGTGTGCCCCTGGCGCGGTCCTTGGAATCGGGTGGTCGCGTGCGGGCGGGCGTCGGTAGCGTGCCGGGATGAGCGCGAAGGAGAGGGCCGCGGAGCGGGCTGCGACCACGCTGTGGCGGCCGACGGGGCCGAAGGAGCTGGAGCTGGTACGGGAGTCGGGGTGGCGGGCGTGGCCGCCGCGGTTGCCTGAGCAGCCGCTCTTCTATCCCGTGCTGAACGAGGGCTACGCGGTCCGCATCGCCCGCGACTGGAACGTCAGGCACGACGGTGCGGGCTATGTGACACGGTTCGCCGTCGAGTCGGCTTTCCTCTCCCGGTATCCCGTGCGGCAGGCGGGTGGCGAGACGATCCTCGAACTGTGGGTTCCGGCCGAGGAACTGGCCGAGTTCAACGCGCACCTCGTGGGGCCGATCGAGGTCGTGCACGAGTTCCGCTGACGCGTCTGGGATCCTCCCGTCATGTGGCGTGAACGGATACTGACCCTCGCCCCCGGAGCCGAGCCGGCGGCCCCGGCCACCGAGAGGGCGCTCGCCGGGATACCGCGCGCCCTCGGGCAGCCGCTGCCCGAGGCGCTGGCCGCGCTGCTGCGGGAGTGCGACGGCGTACGCGACGAGGACGGCACCGACGTGGTGTGGAGCGCCGCGCGGATCGCGGCCGACAACGCCGCGTTCCGCTCCTCGCCCGCGTTCGCGGGGCTGTACATGCCCTTCGAGCCGCTGCTGTTCTTCGGCGACGACGGGGGCGGCGACCAGTTCGCTTTCGTCCGCGTGCCGAGGCGGGAGGAGGACGTGTTCGTGTGGGAGCACGAGACCGACTCCCGCACGTGGGCGGCGGCAGGACTCGACGACTACCTGCGCCGGGTGCTGGGCGGTTAGACCTCGCCGTCCTCGCCCAGGTCCCGGAGAAACGCGGCGCCGGCCGGGGTCAGCCGGGTGGCGCTCCACACCAGACGTTCCTCGCGGCGGGGGCCGTCGCGGACGGGGAGGACGCGCAGCCCGGAGAGCTGGGAGACGAAGGCCGAGGGGAGCATGGCGACGGCCATGCCGTTGCGGACGAGAGCGGCGAGGAACTCCCAGTGGGAGGCCTCGAAGGCCACGTCGCGGTGGAGGCCGGCGGCGGCGAAGACCTCCTCGGTCTGGGCGCGGGCGTGGCTGCCCGCGGCGAAGTCGACGAAGGTCTCCTGGGTGAGTCTGGCCAGCTCCAGCGGTCCTGCTGCGCCCTCCTCCTCCAGCGGATGCCCGGGGGCGACCACGACGACGTGCCGGTCGCGCAGCAGGGTGCGGGAGCGTACGCCCTTCGCCTGGAAGAACGGGGTCACCCCGAGGAAGGCCAGGTCGAGGGTGCCGCGCCGGACCTGTTCGGCCAGCAGTTCGCTGCGGCTCGACGTGAGGTTGATGCGCACCTGCGGGTAGCGCTGGTGGTAGTCGCGCAGCTGCCGGGGCAGGTCGACGGAGGCGATCGTGCTGATGGCGCCGAGCGCGAGGGTGCCGCGGATCTCGCCGGTGGCCGCTGCGACCTCGGCGGCGGCGCGTTCGGCGGCCTCCAGTGACTGGCGCGCCGCGGGCAGGAACGCCTCGCCCGCGGGGGTGAGCTGCACGCGCCTGCTCGTGCGCGCGAACAATTGCGCCCCCAACTCCTTCTCCAGCTTGGCGATCTGGTGGCTGAGCGCGGACTGGACGACGTGGCAGCGTTCGGCGGCCCGGGTGAAGCCGCCGGTCTCGGCGACGGCGGTGACGTAGCGCAGCTGCTGGAGTTCCATGCGCGGAACTCTACGAGCATCGATCTCATTTCGCGATCGTTCGCATGACAAGGATGTGTTGGACTCATCGACAGCGTCGGCCGCAGCCTGAGGACATGACCGACACCGCACCCCGGGGCAGGGCCGACGCCACCGTCCGGGCCCTCATCGACGCCGCACCTCGGGCCAGGACCGACCCTGCGCCCGCGCCCACGCCCTCGCCCGGACTTCCTCCCGGGAGCACTCCCCCGGCCGCGGCCCCCCGCCGCGGCCTGCTGCTCCTGATGGCCGTCGCCACCGGACTCTCCTGCGCCGGCAACTACTTCGCCCAGCCGCTCCTCGACCTCATCACCAGCGACCTGCACATCAGCGCCACCCTCGCCGGCTTCGTCGTGACGGCCTCGCAGGCCGGTTACGCGCTCGGCCTGCTCTTGATCGTCCCGCTGGGTGACGTGCTCGACCGACGCCGCCTGGCCGTCGGGCTGCTGGCAGCGACCGCGGTGTTCCTCGCCCTGACGTCCGCCGCGCCCACCGGCCCGCTGCTGCTCGCCGGCACCGTCGCCGTCGCGTTGACGGCGGTGGGCGCCCAGGTCGTCGTCGGGTACGCGGCAGCGCTCGTACCGGACGAGGCGCGCGGCCGGGCGGTGGCCACCGTGATGTCCGGCGTGCTGTTGGGAGGGCTGCTGGCCCGCACGGTCTCGGGCGTGCTGGCCGGGCTGGGCGGCTGGCGCACCGTCTACTGGGTCAGCGCGATACCGGTGGCGGTGATGGCGCTGCTCCTGCACCGCTTCCTGCCGCACGTGCGCTCCACCGCACGGCTGTCGTATCCGGCGCTGCTGCGCTCCTCCCTGTCCCTGCTGCGCGAGGTGCCGCTGCTGCGCTGGCGGTCGGCGATCGGCGCACTGTGCCTGGCGGCCTACAGCGTGCAGCTGACCGCGCTGACGTTCCTGCTGGCCCGGCCGCCCTTCGGCTGGTCGGAGACGCAGATCGGGCTGTTCGGCCTCTTCGGGGTGGTCGGCGTGGTGACGATGACCTTCGCGGGGCGGCTGAACGACCGGGGTCTTGTGCAGTACGTGACCGGGTTCGGCATCGTGACGCTGGGCGGCGGCTGGCTGCTGCTCCTGGCGGGCGAACGGTCACTGGTGTGGCTGTCGGTGGGCATCGTCGCGCTGAACGTCGGACAGCAGGCCGTCCTCAACAGCAGCCAGACGGTGCTGTACGGGCTGCGTCCGGAGGCCCGCAACCGGTTCAACTCCGTCTTCATGACCAGCTTCTTCGTCGGCGGCGCCACCGGTTCGGCGCTGACCGCCCTGGTGTGGGCGCGCGCCGGCTGGAGCGGGGCGTGCGTGCTGGGCGCCGTGCTGGCGGCGGCCTCGCTGGCGGTGTGGGGGCTGGAGCGGCTCAGCGCCGCACGTGGCCGCCCTCACTGACGTCCTATCCACGGCTCTCCCCCTCGTCAGATCAGTACGCGCGCCCAAGGAAAACCCAAGGAAAATCCAAGGAAAGGGGACACCATGCGCATCGCAGTCTTCGGCGCGGCAGGAAACGTCGGCAGCCGAGTCGTCGCCGAGGCCCTCGCGCGCGGCCACGAGATCACCGCCGTCGTCCGCGATCCGGCCCGGTTTCCGGCCCTGCACCCGGGGGCCGCGCACCGAGTGGGCGACGCGGCCGACTCCGGTGACGTCGCCGCCCTCAGTGAGGGCCACGACCTGGTCATCAGCGCCACCCGCCCCGCGCCCGGCAACGAGGAGGGGCTGGTACTGGCGGCACGCGGCCTGCTGGCCGGGCTCGCCACCACCGGCGTTCGGCTGCTGCTGGTCGGCGGCGCCGGCAGTCTGACCGTGCCGGGCACCGGGGGCCGCGTCCGGGTGGGCGACGACACCAGGTACGTTCCCGCGGAGTGGCGCCCCATCGCGCGGGCCTGCGACGCGCAGTATGCGCTGCTCCTGCGGCAGGCCACCGCCCTGGAGTGGACGTACGCGAGCCCGCCCGCGCTGCTGGCGCCCGGGGCCCGCACCGGCCACTACCGGCTGGGGACCGACGAGTTGCTGGTGGACGAGACGGGCCGCTCGGCGCTCTCCACGGAGGACTTCGCCGTGGCCCTGCTGGACGAGGCCGAGCGGCCCCAGCACCACAGGGCCCGGTTCACGGTGGCCTACTGAGCGGCGGCGGCGGCGCGCGGGCAGGCAGGCGGGCAGGCCGTCAGCGCGCGGTGCGCTCCGGGGTCTCGGGGACGCACCGCCCCTCCTCCGTGCGGTAGTTCCAGCGCGCCCCGTCCCGCACCAGTTCCCGTACGGCGGCGGTGAACCGGTCCACGTGCTCGTCGGGCGTCCCGGCACCGAAGCTGACCCGGACGGCGTTGAGCGCGGGGGACCCTCCGGCCGCAGACGGGGAGCCCGGCGCGGTCTCGGGCGCTCCGCACTCGCCGGGAGCGTCGCCCTCCTGACCGAGGAGGGTGCGCAGCAGCGGGTGCGCACAGAACAGACCGTCCCGCACGCCGATGCCGTACTCGGCCGACAGTGCCGCCGCGAAGTGCGAGCTGTTCCACCCTTCCACGACGAAGGAGACCACGCCCACCTGGTCGGCGCCCTCACCGAAGAGGGACAGGACGCTCACCTCGGGAACGTCGGCCAGACCGGCACGCAGCCGGGCCAGCAGCTCCTCCTCGCGGGCGACCAGGCCGTCGAACCCCGCCTCGGTGAGGGCGCGGCAGGCGGCGGCGAGGGCGTAGGCGCCGATGACGTTCGGCGAACCCGCCTCGTGCCGGGCGGCCGTGGTGTGCCACTCCACCTCCACGCCGCCGTCCGCGCCGCGCGCCACCCGGCGGCTGGCACCGCCGCCCGCCAGGTACGGCTCCGCCTGGACGAGCCAGTCCGCGCGGCCCGCCAGGACACCCGCGCCGAAGGGCGCGTACAGCTTGTGCCCCGACAGCGCCACCCAGTCGGCCTCCAGTTCGACGAGGCTGATCGGCCGGTGCGGGGCGAGCTGCGCCGCGTCCAGCACGAGGCGGGCACCGTGCCGGTGCGCGGCCCGCGCCAGCTCACGGACCGGCCACACCTCGCCGGTGACGTTCGACGCCCCCGTCACGCACACCAGTTTCGGCCCGGCGGGTGCGCCGTGCAGTGCCGACTCCAGGGTCGCGACGGCGGCCTCGGGGGAGCGCGGCGCGTCCAGGTACGTGACGTCGTGCGCGCGCCACGGCAGCAGAGAGGCGTGGTGCTCGGTCTCGAACACGAACACCCGCGTGCCGTGCGGCAGCGCCGCGGAGAGGAGGTTGAGGGAGTCGGTGGTCCCCCGGGTGAACACCACCTGGTCGTGCTCGCGGCACCCGAGGAACTCGGCCACCGTCCGCCTGCTGCGCTCGAACAGCTCGGTGGAGAGCTGCGAGAGGTGGCCCGCGCCGCGGTGCACGCTGCCGTAGTACGGCGCGTACGCGGCGACGTCGTCCCACACCCGCTGGAGAGCGGGGGCGCTCGCGGCGTAGTCGAGCGCCGCGTAGGTCGCCTCCCCGCCGGTGACCAGGGGCACGCGAACGTCGCGGCCGAGGACGGGAAGGGGCCGGCCGGCCTGCTGCGCCGAGGGCTCCACACTCCGGGTACAGGACGGATCAATCGGGGCAAAAGTGGCATTGAAGGGCATGGGGAAGCTCCATGGGCAGGGGTGAACGACGAACGGCGACGACATCGCCTTGCTGCATGCCTGACGGCAGACGGGAACGGGGCCGGAGCGGCCCTAGCGCATTCGCTTGCTCACGAAAGACTCCCTCGTAGACCAGGACCCCTGGCGGAGAGGGATCCGCGCTTGCCGTGGACCTTGCTGTCCTACGGCCTGGTCATCACCCGGGGCACCCCGCCACGGACGGAGGGTTGCCGGACAGCGGGCCGGGGCCTTGATCGCTGTCGCTCGTGACCTGGGCTGGAGTATGCCACACGGCGTGTTCGAGGCACATCCGTGCGTCCACGATCCGGACGGCCCCCGTTGCCGCCGGGGCCCGTCAGCGGGGCAGCCGCTCGCACAGTTGGCGCACCAGCGCGCCGGTGCGAAACCGCTCGGGCCAGTACGCGGGGACGCCCCGCTCGGCCAGCGGCGCGGCGGTGACCGGACCGACGCAGGCGACCTGGACGCGCCCGCGCAGCGCCCGGGTCAGCGCGTCCACCGCCCCGGTCTCCTCGGCGCGGGCGAACAGCCCGGCCACAGCGGGGGCGCTGGTGAAGGTGACGGCGTCGACCTCACCGGCGGCCAGCGCCTCGATCAGCCGGTCGAGGGGCCCGGGGTCGAGCGGTCGCGTGGAGCGGTAGACCGGCACGGGAACGACGTCGGCGCCCGCGCCGCGCAGCGCGTCGAGGAACTCACCGAGGGGTTCTCCGTGCAGCTGGACGGCGACACGGACGCCGGTCAGATCGCCGCGGGCGAGCAGGTGTTCGCGTACTTCGCCGGAGGACTCGGAAGCGGGCGACCACGCTTCGCGGAGCCCGGCGGCGCGGATGGCCCCGCACGCCTTCGGCCCGCGGGCGAGCACCTCACCCCCGGCGAGCGCCTCCCGCAGCGCCTCCCCCGTGCCCCAGTCGTCCGCCGCCTCCATCCAGCCGCGGAAGCCGATGCCTGTGGTGACGACGGTGAGGTGCGGGGGGTCGGCCACGAGCTGCCGGGTGGCGTCGCGGAGTTCCGCGTCGTCGGTGAGCGGGACGATGCGCAGCGCCGGGGCGTAGAGGACGCGGGCGCCGCGCCGCTGGAGCAGCGCGCCGAGCTCCTCGGCCCGGCGTGCGGCCGTCACGGCGACGGTGAAACCGGTCAGCGGCGGGACCGCTCGGGTGCCCGCGGCGTCGGGCGAGCGTCGGGCTTCCGGCACAGCGTCTCCCTCAGATGTGGACGGATCGGGTACGGCCGGACCGAGGCCAGGTGCACGTCCTCGGTTCGCCCTCCGCCCCACGAGGCTACGTCCCGCCCGCGAGGCTACGTCCCGCCCGCGGGGCTACGTCCCGCCCGCGGGGCCCCCGCTTCCGCCCGTGGCGGGCGAAGAGAGCGTCTGGTCACTCCGCCGCCGGGTGCTGTGTGAGCACGGCGGCCCGCTCCCGCAGGGCGGCCAGGCCTGCGGCGACGGCGGGCTGTTCCTCGCTGCCCCGCCGCACCGCGGTCAGCACCCGCCGGAACGGCGGCGGACTTCCCTGCACCGGCACCCGCACGACCCGCGGGTGACCTGCCGTCGACATCAGCCGCGGCACCAGGCACACCCCCAGGCCGTGGCCGATCATGGCGAGGATGGCGGGCCATTCGTCCGAGTGGTGCAGACGGCGGGGGGTGAACCCGGCGGCGGCGCACAGCGCCTGGATGAGCCGGTCCTGGTCGTGGTGGGGCGTGATCCAGTCCTCCGCCGCCGCCTCCGCCAGGTCGACGGGTCGCCGACCGGTCAGCGGATGCCCGGCCGGCACGACGAGGTCCAGGACGTCGTCCAGAAGCGGCCGTTGGGTGAAGCGCGGGTCGTCGACGGTGGGGCTGTCGGGGTGCGGGGTGAGCACGGCGATGTCCGCCTGGTCCGCGAGCAGCCGCTGGTAGCTCAGTCGGGTGTCCGACTCGTGGAGGAGCACGTGGACGGGTGGTCGTGCGTGCCGCAGTTCGTGCGCCGTGGGGGCGAGGAGTGAGGCCATGGTGGTGGTGAACCCCTCGACGCGCAGCGTCTGCCGGCCCCCGCCGCCGGTCGCGGAGAGCTCGGCTCGGGCCTGCTCCCACTGCGCGTGCAGCACGTCGGCGTGGCGCAGCAGCACCCGTCCCGCGGGGGTGAGCCGCAGCGTGCGACCGTCCTGGCGCAGGAGTTCGGCCTCGGTCTGCTGCGCGAGCTGACGCAACTGCTGGGAGACCGCGGAGGGCGAGAGGTGGAGAGCCCGCGCCGCGGCCGTCACGGTGCCCTCGGAGTGGAGCACGCGCAGGGTGTGCAGGAGCCGCAGATCGATCATGTGGCCATCATCCGGCAACCGTGCGGCAGGACAGCACGGTTGTGTGCACAAAGATGCGATGGACGTGCATGCTGCACCGGCAGGACGCTGGGGCGCATGGACATCCACCGCTCCTCCGGCGGCGGTCGCTGCGCCACTTGCGGCTGGCCGCTGCGCGATCCGTACGAGACCGTCTCCCGGCACCAGGTCGCCGAGGGGACCCTCGTCTACTCCCGCTGCGCCTGCGGCACCCTCCGCGCCTGGCTGCGGCGCCCCGAGGGCGTCGACCGGCTGGTGGTCGGCGGTCGCAGCACCGTGCACGACGGGCCCGAGCGCGGGGAGCCCGGTGGTCTCGCCGACTGAGTCCACAGGCTCTACAGGCTCCACAGGCACCCGGCCCTCCCCCGCGACAACCGCCCCGCTGCTGGTCCTCGGCAGCGTCGTCAGCGTCCAGACGGGACAGGCGCTCGGCAAGGGCCTGTTCGACGCGGCGGGCGGGCCACTCGGTGTCGTGGCGCTCCGGCTGGGGCTGGCCGCGCTGACACTGCTGGCGCTGTGGCGCCCACGGCTGCCCCGCGACCGCCGCTCCGCGCTGCTCGTCCTCGCCTTCGGTACCGCCATAGCCGGGATGAACCTCTCCTACCTCGCCATGGCGCACCTGCCCCTCGGCGTCGTCATGACGATCCAGCTCTCGGGCCCGCTCGCCCTCTCCCTGCTGCTGGCCCGCCGCTGGGGGAACGCGGCCTGGGGCGTGCTCGCCGCCACCGGGCTCGCGCTGTTCACGCTGCCGGGCTCAGGCGGAGCGCCCCTCGACCCGGCCGGGGTGGCCTGGGCGGCGGCCTCGGGGGTCTCGATGGCCGCTTACCTGCTGCTGAGCAGGCGCACCGGCGCCACGACGAGTGGCGGCGGCCCGCTGGCGCTGGCCGTCTGCTGGGCGGCCGTGCTGACCGCGCCCCTCGGGCTGGCCGACGCCGGGGCCCGGCTGGCCGAGCCCCGCGTCCTGGTCGCGGGGCTGGGTGTGGCGGTGCTGTCGGCGGCGGCTCCCTACTCCCTCGAACTGGCCGCGCTGCGCCGCCTCCCCGCCAGGGTGGTCGGTGTGCTGCAGTCACTGGAGCCGGTCGCCGCGGGCTGTGCGGGTCTCGTGCTGCTGGGCGAGCGGCTCAGTGGCCTCCAGTGGCTGGCGGTCGGCTGCATCACGCTGGCGTCGACCGGCGCGGTCGCCGGCCACTGGTCCGGCGGGGTCGAACGGGGCGACACCCGGGCCAGGCGATGAGTTTCCGGTTCCCGGTCGGTCTGTACTGACAGACGGCGTGAACCGACCGAGCCAGTGAACCGACCGACCAGGAGATGACGGCCATGCGGCAGTCCCAGAAGATCAAGACGTTCCTGTGGTTCGACACCCAGGCCGAGGAGGCGGCCGAGTTCTACGTCTCCCTCTTCGACGACTCCCGCGTCCTGGGCGTCACCCGCTACGGCGAGACGGGACCCGGGAAGCCGGGCTCGGTGATGACGGTCGACTTCGAGCTGGCAGGACGGGAGTACGTGGCGCTCAACGGCGGCCCCGAGTTCTCCTTCACCGAGGCGATCTCGCTCCAGGTGGACTGCGACTCGCAGGAGGAGGTGGACACCCTGTGGGAGAAGCTGACGGCGGACGGCGGCCAGGAGGTCCAGTGCGGCTGGCTCAAGGACAAGTACGGCCTGTCCTGGCAGATCGTGCCGCGGCGGCTCTTCGAGCTGCTGGACACGGCGGACAGCGCGCAGGCCGAGGCCGTCACCGCGGCCATGCTCGGCATGGTGAAGCTGGACGTGGCGGCGCTGGAGGCGGCGGCGCGGAAGTGACGCCCGCCTCCCGGCGCGGGGCCGCAGCACGGGGTGCGGCCCCGCGCCCTGGCCGGGAGGCCGCCGCCGGCTCGGCGGCGGCCTCCCGCACGCGGCCTCGGGCTTCCTGTGCACCTCCAGCGCATGCTCCGGCGAGGAGGTGCCGCCGCCCGCAGCGAGCGGTCTGCCGGTGGGTGGTGGCTTGTCGCGCCGTTCCCCGCGCCCCCTCCGGGGCGCGTCACCGCCGGTGGCTGGCCTCCACCCACCGTTCCAGTGCCGCGCGGGCCGCGCCGGAGTCGATGGACTCGGCGGCGCGCCGCATGCCGGCGGCGATCTGCTCGCTCAGCGGCGCGTCGGTGGGCGTGAGCGCGGTGAACGCGGCGGCCGAGTTCAGCACGACGGCTTCCCGCACGGGCCCCCGCTCGCCGTCCAGCAGCCGCCGTGCCACGTCCGCGTTGTAGGCGGCGTCGGCGCCCCTCAGCGCCTCGACGGGCACCAGTTCGAGGCCGACGTCGCGCGGGTCGAAGCTCTCCTCCCGCACCGCGCCGTCGCGGACGATCCACACGGTGGACGTCGCCGTGGTGGTCAGCTCGTCCAGCCCGTCGTCCCCGCGGAAGACCAACGCGGAGGAGCCGCGGGCCGCCAGCACGCCCGCGATGATCGGGGCCATCCGCGCGTCGGCGACCCCGGTGGCCTGGGCGCGGACCCGCGCCGGGTTGGTGAGCGGCCCCAGGAAGTTGAACGGGGTGGCGATGCCCAACTCCTTGCGCGCGGTGCCGACGTGCCGCAGCGAGGGGTGGAACCGCACCGCGAAGCAGAAGGTGATGCCGGCCTCGGCCGCCACCTCGGCGACCCGCTCGGGGCTCAGCTCCAGATCGACTCCGAGCTTCTCCAGGACGTCGGAGGCTCCGCTGGCGCTGGAGGAGGCCCGGTTGCCGTGCTTGACGACCTTCACGCCCGCTCCGGCGACGACGATCGAGGACATGGTCGAGATGTTGACCGTCTTGGCCCGGTCGCCTCCGGTGCCGACGATGTCCACGGAAGGCCCCGGCACCTCGATCGTCCGCGCGTGCGCGTACATGGCGCGCACCAGCCCGGAGATCTCCTCGACCGTCTCGCCCTTGGCCCGGAGCGCGACGGCGAATCCCGCGATCTGCGCGTCGGTGGCCTCGCCCCGCATGATCCGATCCATCGCCCACGCGGTGGCGTCCTCGCCCAGGTCCTCGCCGGCGAGCAGTGCGCTGAGCACGTCGGGCCAGGTACGCGCCGCCACGGTGTCGCCTCCGGCGGGGGGAGCAGCGCTCATGGGAACCACATCCTGGCTATAGACCGACGCAATGGTGCCGCCACCCTATCGAGCCCGCCCGGGCGGCGTGGTCGCCTGTTCACCCCGTGGGCAGCGGGGTGGAAGGCGGCCGGAGGGGCGGTGCGTCCCGGCACAGCCGGGAGGGGCCCACGGGACGTACCCGTGAACCCCTCCCGGTGTGGCGGATTCAGCTGTGCGGCGCGCGGTCAGTGGTGACCGTGGCTGCTTTCGATCTCGCGGTACTCCTCCTGCGTGGGCTTGGGAATCTGCCCGGACTCGCCGTAGTACCCCTTCGACAGGCGCGACCGCAGCTTCTGACCACGCGTGACCTTGCGCTGCACACCGTTCTCGTCGGTGGCCGCACCCACCTCGACCGGCTGGTACTGGTCGTGCGCCGTCAGCGTGTGCAGCTGCTCCTGGGACAGCGGCTCGTGGACCTCCACGAACTCACCGTGCGGCAGCCGCTTGATGGTGCCGGTCTCGCGCCCGTGCAGGACCTTCTCCCGGTCCTTGCGCTGCAGACCCATACACACCCGCCGCGTGATCACGAACACCACCACGGGCGCGACGAAGAACGCCACCCGCACGAACCACGTGATCGCGTTGATCGACAGGTTGAAGTGCGTCGCCCACAGGTCGTTGCCACCACCGACCAGCAGCACGAAGTACCACGCGATCCACGCCGCACCGAACGCCGTACGCGTCGGCGCGTTCCGCGGCCGGTCCGCGATGTGGTGCTCCCGCTTGTCCTTGGTCACCCAGGACTCGATGAACGGGTACACCGCGATCGCCACCAGCACCAGCGGGAAGATCACCAGCGGGATCAGCACGCCCAGGACCAGCGTGTGGCCCCACAGGTTGATCTCCCAGCCAGGCATCACCCGGATCAGGCCCTCGGAGAAGCCCATGTACCAGTCGGGTTGCGCGTTGGTGGACACCTGGTCGGGCCGGTAGGGGCCCAGCACCCAGATCGGGTTGATCGTGAACAGCGCCGAGATGGCGGCGATCACGCCGAAGACCAGGAAGAAGAAGCCACCCGCCTTGGCCATGTACACCGGCAGCAGCGGCATGCCCACCACGTTGGTGTTCTTCCGCCCGGCACCCGCGAACTGCGTGTGCTTGTGGTAGAAGACCAGGATCAGGTGCGCCACCAGCAGTCCGAGCATGATGCCCGGCAACAGCAGGATGTGGATCGAGTAGAACCGCGCGACGAAGTCGTCCCCCGGGAACTCCCCGCCGAACAGGAACATCGACAGGTACGTGCCCACGATCGGCACCGACAGGATCGCGCCCTCCATGAAGCGCACACCCGTACCCGACAGCAGGTCGTCCGGCAGCGAGTAGCCGGTGAAACCGGTGAACATGCCCAGCACGAAGAGCAGGAACCCGAAGACCCAGTTGACCTCGCGCGGCTTGCGGAACGCCCCCGTGAAGAAGACGCGCATCATGTGCACGAACATCGCCGCGAGGAAGATCAACGCCGCCCAGTGGTGGATCTGCCGCACCAGCAGACCGCCGCGCACGTCGAAGCTGATGTCCAGCGTCGAGGCGTACGCCTCCGACATCTGGATACCGTGCATCGGCGTGTAGGCACCGTGGTACTCCACCTCGTTCATCGACGGGTGGAAGAACAGCGTCAGATACACACCCGTCAGGATGATGATGATGAAGCTGTAGAGCGCGACCTCACCCAGCATGAAGGACCAGTGGTCCGGGAAGATCTTGCGCATGTTGGCCTTGGCGAGGCTGTAGATCCCCAGCCGGCCGTCGGCCCAGTCGGCGACCCGCTCCCCGGCGGGTGCCTTTTTCTTGCCCTCGGCAGCGGCGCTGCCCCGGGCCTCGGTTGCAGTACTCATCCGCGCTCCCAGAAGGCCGGACCGACGGGCACATCGAAGTCGCCCTGCGCTTCGAGGTAGCCGTCCTTGTTGACGCTGATGTTCAGCTGCGGCAGCGGGTGGCCGGCGGGCCCGAAGAGCACGCGCGCACCGTCGGCGAGGTCGAACGTCGACTGGTGGCACGGGCACAGGACGTGGTGGGTCTGCTGCTCGTAGAGGCTGACGGGGCAGCCGACGTGCGTGCAGATCTTCGAGAACGCGACAATGCCCTCGTGCGACCAGTCCAGCTCGCGCTTGTCCTTGATGTCACCCGGCTCCAGCCGGACGATCATCAGGGCCGCCTTGGCGATCTCGGTCTGGAAGTCCTCGTCGTGGTGCTCCAGGCCCTCGGGACGGGCGAAGGTGAGCGAACCGACGGCGATGTCCTCGGGGCGCAGCGGCTCGCTCGTGTTCTCGTTGACGAGCAGCTTGCCCTTCTTCCAGGCCGTGTGCCGCAGCTTGTCCTCGGGCAGCGGGCCCAGGTCGCGCAGCAGGACGACGCCGGAGAGCGGCACCAGGGCGACCGCGCCGAACATCGTGTTGCGGATCAGCTTGCGGCGGCCGAGCGCGGACTCCTTGGCACCCTGCTTGAAGTCCGAGATGACCTTCTCGCGGACCTCGGGCTCGGCCGCGATGGCGTGCCGCTCGTCGACCATCTCCTCGTCGGACATCAGCGTGCGGGCCCAGTGGACCGCGCCCGCGCCGATGCAGAAGAGGGCCACGCCGAGCGTCAGGCCCAGCGCCAGGTTGAGCGCGCTGATGTGGCCGAGCGGCCAGACATAGACGATCTTGTCGATCGGGAAGGCCACGAAGGAGGCGATGAAGCCGATCGTGGCCAGCATCGAGATCGTGAAGATGAAGGCGACGGTGCGCTCGGAGCGCTTGGCCGCCTGCTCGTCGATGTCCTGGATGCGGTGCTCGTGGGGCGGCAGCCCCGGGTCGGCGAACGGGTCGTCCTTGCGGGCTACCTCGCCGTGTGCCGGTCCCTGCTCTTTCGGCAGGTTCTCGTCTGACACGTTCTCGTCTGGTCCAGTCTCGCTACTCATGACTTCTTGGCCTTTGCGGTCCGAGCGGCGACCCAGGTAGCGACGGCCACCATCGCGCCGAGGCCGAAGATCCAGGCGAACAGGCCCTCGCTGACGGGGCCGAAGCCACCGAGCTTGAACCCGCCAGGGCTCTCGGACTTGTCGCTGTTGACCTCCTTCACGTAGGCGACGATGTCGCGCTTGTCCTTCTCGGGAAGCGCGCCGTCGGTGAAGGACGGCATGTTCTGCGGCCCGGTCTGCATGGCCTCGTAGATGTGCTTGGGGTCGACATCGCCGAGGTCGGGCGCGAACTTGCCGTGCGTGAGGGCGCCGCCCTCACCGGTGAAGTTGTGGCACTGCGAGCAGTTGGTGCGGAAGAGTTCGCCACCGTTGGCGACATCGGCACCAGCCGGGTCGTACGCCTTCTTGTTGGGCTGGCTCGGGCCCGAGCCCAGCGAGGCGACGTACGCGGCGAGCTGGTTGATCTCGTCCTGGCTGTAGATGTTCTTCTTCTTGGGCACCTGAGCGCCGGGCTGCTGAGCCGGCATACGCCCCGTGCCGACCTGGAAGTCCACCGCCGCGGCCCCGACACCGACCAGGCTGGGACCGTCGCTGGTCCCCTGGCCGCCGGTTCCGTGGCAGCTGGAGCACCCGGTGGCGTAGAGCTTCTTGCCCTCCTCGATGGCGAGGGACTTACTCGACTCCTGCTTCTCGGCCTTGGCCTCACCCGCGGGAGCGAACGCGGTGTACAGCCCCCCGGTGGCCGCCAGCGCGAAGAGTAGAACGACAAGCGCCGCCAGCGGATGGCGCCGTCGTGCGGAGAGCTTTTTCACGGATTACCCCGGTGTCAGGATCTTCTCGTCGATGCGGTGTCTGTCCGTACTGCGTCTGTCCGTTATGGCCGTGGTCCGCCTGGGCGGTACGGCGCGCGGCGTCGCCGCGCCCGCACGGTCACCGGATCAGGTAGATCGTGGCGAAGAGGCCGATCCAGACGACATCGACGAAGTGCCAGTAGTAGGACACGACGATGGCGGCCGTGGCCTGGTGGTGTGTGAACCGCCTGGCCGCGTAGGTGCGTCCCAGGACGAACAGGAAGGCGATGAGGCCGCCTGTCACGTGCATCCCGTGGAAGCCGGTAGTCAGGTAGAACACCGATCCGTACGGACTCGAGGAGAGCGAGGTGCCCTCCTTGACCAGCTCCGTGTATTCGAAGACCTGGCCGCCGATAAAGATCGCACCCATCACGAAGGTGACGATGAACCACGCGCGGAGCTTCTTGACGTCACCCCGCTCGGCGGCGAAGACGCCGAGCTGACAGGTGAGTGAGGAGAGCACCAGGATCGTGGTGTTCGTCGCCGAGAACGGAAGGTTCAGCTCTGAGGCGTGTTCCTTCCAGTAGTCGGCGCCGGTCACCGATCGGAGGGTGAAGTACATCGCGAAGAGGGCCGCGAAGAACATCAGCTCGGAACTCAGCCAAATGATGGTTCCGACGCTGGTGAGGTTCGGCCGGTTGACCGACGGGTGCGCGTGCCCGGTTTCTACTGCTGTTGCTGTCGCCACGACCGACATTATGTCGGTCGCTTATCCCGGCCTCACTTCGGGGGTCCCGTTCGGGGTGTCGGCGCCGCCCGCGCCCGCCGTGCCCAGCGGTGACGGAGGCCCCCGCACCCCGTACGGACCAGTATCCGCGTGGGCCGACCGGTGTTGACGGTGCGTCGGAGGGAGTAGCATCCGAGCCCAGCGGTTCACCCGATACGGACGAAATACGCTACGCGGAGGAACGATGCAGCCGACCGCCACGGTGCTGGTCTACAGCGACAACGCCACCACCCGCGAGCAGGTGCGGCTCGCGGCCGGCCGGAGGCCGGCCCCCGACGTGCCGGAGGTCCGCTACGTGGAGTGCGCCACGCTGCCCGCCGTCCTGGAGGCGCTGGAGGAGCGCCATGTGGACGTGTGCGTGCTGGACGGGGAGACGGCCCCGGCAGGCGGCATGGGCGTGTGCCGCCAGATCAAGGACGAGATCTACGACTGCCCGCCCGTGCTGCTGCTGATCGGCAGGCCGCAGGACGCCTGGCTGGCGACCTGGAGCAGGGCCGAGGCCACCGTCTCGCACCCGGTGGACCCGGTGGCGCTGGCCGAGTCGCTGGCCGGTCTGCTGCGCGAGCAGGCGGCCGGCAGCCGCCTCGCCCGCGCCTGAACCCTTTCGCGACGCCGCGCCCGCCCGTCCCCCGAACGGAGGAGGGGCGGGCGCGGCGTCGCACCGGCACGGATGTGGCGTTTCACACCTGTGGACGCAGCCGGGCGGCGTCCGCGGGGCCGCTGCCCACGTGCTTGCCGCTGTTGACGGCGCTGCCGGCGCGCCATTCCTTCCAGTCCATGTTCCAGTCCCCGAAGCCGTTGCCGAAGGGGGCCATGGTCTCGCCCGAGGTGTTGACGTGCTTGACGATGTCGCCCTCGTTGACGAGGTCGAAGAACCACTTGGCGTTCGAGCTGCTCATGCCGGTGCAGCCGTGGCTGGTGTTGGAGACGCCCTGGGAGCCGACGGACCAGGGGGCACCGTGCACGTATTCGCCGCTGTTGGTGAGCCGCGTGGCCCAGTGGACGCCCAGGTCGTAGAAGTCGCCGGCGCCGATGCTGGCGCTGGTCATCCGCACGTACGGCTCCTTGGTGAGGATCACCTTGATGCCGTTGCGGGTCTCGTAGCCCGATTTCCCGGTGGTGATGGGCACCGAACGGATGGTCTTGCCGTTCTTCTTGACCGTCATCTGCAGCGAGGAGGCGTCCGCGACGGCGACTATTCGGTCCCCGGTCTTCATCCGGACGGGTTCGGACTTACCGCCGTAGAGCCCCTCGCGCACCTTCAGCCCTTTGAGTGACGAGCGGAGGGTGATGCTGGCGTGCGCGGGCCAGTAGGAGCGCGGCCGGTAGTGGAGCTCCTTGCTGTTCACCCAGTGCCATGAGCCCTCCACGTGGGGCTGGGAGTCCACTCTCAGGGCCCGCTCGACCAGCTCGCGCTGCGCGGGCTTCTTGACGGGGTGGCTGAGCTCGGCCGTGAGGGGCATGCCGACGCCGTAGGTGCCGTTGGAAGGGCCGAGCTTGACGTCGAGGTGCTTGGCTGCGGCGGCCTTGGTCTCGAAGCGCAGCGAGCGGCGCCCCGGGGCGCCGTCTGGGTTCTCCGTGCTGACCTGGAGGGTGTAGCGGGCGCCGGCGGCCAGCGGGCTCGTGCTGTGCCAGCTCTTCTGGTCGGCGGACAGTTCGCCGGGCACCACGCGCCCGGAGGCGTCGGTGGCGAACACGTCGGTGAGGGTGTCGCCCTTCTCGGCGGTGACCTTCAGCGGCTTGTCGGGGTCGACGTCGGTGCTGTCGGCGGCTGCGCTGACGGACACGGCGTCGGTGGCGTCGTAGGGGGCGGAGGCGAGCGGGTCGTCGCTGCTGTCTCCGGTGCCGCAGGCGGCCAGCCCGACGGAGAGGGGGGCCAGCAGCAGGGCGCAGCTGCGCACCATGCGGCGCTTGTGCTTGCGGGACAGTGTTCTGGGGGCGAGCGCCCCTCGGGATATCGCGGTGTGCGGCCTGTGACTCATAGGCCCAAAATATGAAGAATCGTCACTTCGGGCGCGCGGAGTGCGTACAAACGGGTCGGCCCCCCGGCGTGTCGGGGGGCCGATCCTTGTTCTTCGTCTGTCGCTGTGCTGCGCAGCCGCGGTTCCTACTGGGTGCGGTTCTGGCCGTGGTAGTACTCGAACACCCAGCCGAACAGGCCGATCAGCAGCAGCGGTGCCGAGAAGTACACCAGCCACCAGCCGACGGCCACGCCCAGGAAGGCGAAGGCGCCGCCGAGGCCGAGCGCGAGCGGCTGCCAGCTCCACGGGGAGAAGAAGCCCAGCTCACCGGCGTCGTCCGCGACATCGGCGTCCTGCCGGTCCTGCGCCCCGGTGTCCACCCGGCGCGCGGTGAACGCCAGGTAGTAGCCGATCATGATCGACAGACCGAAGGCCAGGAAGAGGCCGACCGTGCCGACCGGCTCCTTCGACCAGACCCCGTAGGTGATGGCGACCGCCAGCAGGAAGACCGACAGCCACAGGAACATCTTGCCCTGGATCTTCACTTCCCGGCCTCCTTGCTGCCGGCGAGCGCCTTCTCGTCCCGGTCGACGTTCTCCAGCTCATCGAGCGCGGCGATCTCCGGGTGGTGCAGGTCGAAGGCCGGGGATTCGGAGCGGATGCGGGGCAGGGTGAGGAAGTTGTGCCGCGGGGGCGGGCAGGACGTCGCCCATTCGAGCGAACGGCCGTAGCCCCACGGGTCGTCGACCTCGATCTTCTTGCCGTACTTGTGCGTCTTCCACACGTTGTAGAAGAACGGCAGCATCGACATGCCCAGCAGGAACGAGCTGATCGTGGAGATGGTGTTCAGGGCGGTGAAGCCGTCGGCCGCCAGGTAGTCGGCGTACCGGCGCGGCATGCCCTCGGCGCCCAGCCAGTGCTGGACGAGGAAGGTGCCGTGGAAGCCGACGAACAGCGTCCAGAACGTGATCTTGCCGAGCCGTTCGTCCAGCATCTTGCCGGTGAACTTCGGCCACCAGAAGTGGAACCCGGCGAACATCGCGAAGACCACGGTGCCGAAGACGACGTAGTGGAAGTGCGCGACGACGAAGTACGAGTCGGAGACGTGGAAGTCCATCGGCGGCGAGGCGAGGATGACGCCGGTCAGGCCGCCGAAGAGGAAGGTGATCAGGAAGCCGATCGTCCACAGCATCGGTGTCTCGAAGGACAACGAGCCCTTCCACATCGTGCCGACCCAGTTGAAGAACTTCACGCCCGTCGGTACCGCGATCAGGAACGTCATGAACGAGAAGAACGGCAACAACACGCCGCCCGTGACGTACATGTGGTGCGCCCAGACGGTCACCGACAGACCCGCGATGGAGATCGTGGCGCCGATCAGGCCGACGTAGCCGAACATGGGCTTGCGGCTGAAGACCGGGATGACCTCGGAGACGATGCCGAAGAACGGCAGCGCGATGATGTACACCTCTGGATGGCCGAAGAACCAGAACAGGTGTTGCCACAACAAGGCCCCACCGTTGGCCGAGTCGAAGACATGCGCCCCGAATTTGCGGTCCGCCTCCAGGGCGAACAGCGCGGCGGCCAGCACGGGGAAGGCGAGCAGCACCAGCACACCGGTGAGCAGCACGTTCCAGGTGAAGATCGGCATGCGGAACATCGTCATGCCGGGTGCGCGCATGCAGATGATCGTGGTGATGAAGTTGACCGAGCCGAGGATCGTACCGAAGCCGGAGAGCGCCAGGCCCATGATCCACATGTCGGCGCCGACACCCGGCGAGCGGACCGCGTCCGAGAGCGGCGAGTAGGCGAACCACCCGAAGTCGGCGGCGCCCTGCGGGGTGAGGAAACCGCCCACGGCGATGAGCGAGCCGAAGAGGTAGAGCCAGTAGGCGAACATGTTCAGCCGCGGGAAGGCCACATCGGGCGAGCCGATCTGGAGCGGCATGATCCAGTTCGCGAAGCCGCTGAACAGCGGGGTGGCGAACATCAGCAGCATGACGGTGCCATGCATGGTGAACGCCTGGTTGAACTGCTCGTTCGACATGATCTGCGTGCCCGGACGGGCGAGTTCGGCACGCATGAACAGCGCCATGACGCCGCCGATGATGAAGAAGACGAACGACGTGATCAGGTAGAGGCTGCCGATCGTCTTGTGGTCCGTGGTCGTCAGCCACGAGACCACCACGTTGCCGGGTCGCTTACGGCGTGCCGGCGATGCCGCCTCGGCCGTCGCGGCGGCGGCACCCTGGGGTTCGTTGAGGATGCTCACGGGTTATTCGTCTCCGCATTCTTGGCGCCGCCCGTGGTGGCGGTGCCCGCCGGGATGTAGCCGGTCTGGCCCTTCTTCGCCAGGTCCTCCAGGTGCTTCTGGTAGCGCTCCGGGGAGACGATCTTCACGTTGAAGAGCATCCGGGAGTGGTCGACGCCGCAGAGTTCGGCGCACTTGCCCCGGTAGGTGCCCTCCTTGCTGGGGGTCACCTCGAAGCGGTTGACATGGCCCGGGATGACGTCCTGCTTCATCAGGAACGGCAGGGCCCAGAAGTCGTGGATGACGTCGCGGGAGGTCAGGATGAACTGGACCTTCTCGCCCTTGGGCAGCCACAGGGTCGGACCCGGGTTGCCGTTCTGCGGATTCCGCTCGCCCGGCGTGCCCGCCTCGTAGACGCCCTCGGCGCCCTTGGGGAAGCCCTTGGTCATCCGGTCCGGGATGGCGCTGAGCTCCTGGTGGAGGCTGTCCTTGGTGTTGACGTCCGTCTTCGGATCGCCGTCCACGTCCTCGACGTAGTTGAAGCCCCAGCTCCACTGGTACCCCACGACGTTGACGACGTGGGTGGGCTTCTTCGAGGTCGCCATGAGCTTGGTCTCATCCCGCGCGGTGAAGTAGAACAGCACCGCGACGATGATGATGGGGACCACGGTGTACAGCGCCTCGATCGGCATGTTGTACCGGGTCTGGGCGGGGATCTCCACCTTGGTCCTGGAGCGCCGGTGGAAGATGACGCTCCAGATGATCAGACCCCACACCAGCACGCCCACGGCGAGCGCGGCCGCCCAGGAGCCCTGCCACAAGGAGAGGACACGCGGCGCCTCCTCCGTGACGGGGGTGGGCATTCCGAGGCGGGGGAAGTCCTTTGATGTGCAACCGGTCGCGGTCGCCAGGACCAGGCCCGCGGCCAGCGCCTGCGGTAGCGTCCGCCGCATCGGGCGCCGCGATGTGGGGGTACCACCCGCGGCCGTCCTGCGGCCGTGGGGGAGGTCGGAGCCGTTGGGACTCACGTAGCGCCTTCCCGAGAGTCTCGCCCGCGTCGCGGTCGGGCGCGGCCCTCTTACGTGGTCGGGCGCCGGCCCAGCGCGGGCAGGGGTTTGGATGTTTATGCGGACCAAACCCTAGCCGACGCCATTTGGGGTCGCGCGGGGAGGGGGCGTAACGCGCCGCGCACCCCCCCGATGGGGTGGGAGAGGGCCTGACCGCGCCGGATCTGACGCACCGACGCCTGCCGGCCTGTCTCCGCGCGGGCGGCGGGAGGCGTTCCGCGCCGCACCGCGGCAGGCGGAACGGCACCCGGTGCCGGGGGCCGTTCGCTCGCCCGCGGTCCCTCGGGCCACGGCGGTAGCGTACGCGGGTGTCCTATTTCGATGCCGCTTCCTCGCTCCCGCTCCACCCCGTCGCGCGGCAGGCGCTGCTGGCGTCGCTGGACGAGGGCTGGGCCGATCCCGCGCGGCTGCACCGCGAGGGTCGACGGGCCCGGATGCTGCTGGACGCGGCACGGCAGAGCGCCGCCGAGGCCGTCGGATGCCGCCCCGACGAACTCCACTTCACCCCTTCGGGTACGCACGCGCTGCACTCGGGGATCGCGGGCGCGCTCACCGGGCGGCGCCGGACCGGTCGGCGGCTGGTCGTCTCCGCGGTCGAACACTCCGCCGTCCTCCATGCGGCCGAGGCGCACGAGAGGAGCGGGGGCACCGTCCACCGGGTCGACGTCGACCGGACGGGGCGGGTCGACGTACAGGAGTGGGGAGAGGCGCTCGGCGCGGACTGCGCGCTGGCCTGCCTGCAGTCCGCCAACCACGAGGTGGGAACGGTGCAGCCGGTGGAGGAGGCGGCCTCCCTGTGTGCGCGGACAGGGGTGCCACTGCTGGTGGACGCCGCGCAGTCACTGCCCTGGGGTCCGGTGCCCGGCGGCTGGTCGCTGTTGACGGGGAGCGCGCACAAGTGGGGCGGGCCCGCCGGTGTCGGCCTGCTGGTTGTCCGCAAGGGTGTGCGATTCGCGCCGCCAGGCCCTGCCGACGAGCGCGAAGCAGGTCGCGCGCCCGGCTTCGAGAACATCCCCGCGATCGTCGCCGCAGCCGCCTCGCTGCGGGCCGTACGCGCCGACGCGGAGGCCGAGGCGGTCAGGCTGCGGGCGCTCGTGGACCGGATCAGGGCGCGCGTGCCCGCGCTGGTGCCCGACACGGAGGTGGTCGGCGATCCGCTGCGGCGGCTGCCGCACCTGGTGACCTTCTCCTGCCTGTACGTGGACGGCGAGGCGCTGCTGCACGCGCTCGACACCGCCGGATTCTCCGTCTCCTCCGGTTCCTCCTGCACCTCAAGCACGCTGACCCCGAGCCACGTCCTGCGAGCCATGGGCGTGCTGTCGGAGGGCAACGTGCGGGTCTCGCTGCCCGCGGGGACCGGCGACGAGGAGGTCGAACGGTTCCTCGACGCGCTGCCCGGCGCCGTGGCGCAGGTACGGGCGCGGGCAGGGGCCGGCCCCGGGGCGATCGCCTCGGTGGACGACGCCGCCGAGGAGTCCGCGGGAGCCTCCGGTGACGCCTCCGATGACGCTTCCGCAGGAGCCTCCGGTGACGCCTCCGCGGACGAGGGGGTCACCGTCGACGCGCGGGGCAAGCTCTGCCCCCTCCCCGTGATCGAGCTCGCGAAGGCCATCGGCCGGGCACCGGCGGGCGGCGTCGTGCGGGTGCTCGCCGACGACGAGGCCGCGCGGCTCGACATTCCGGCCTGGTGCGAGATGACGGGACATATGTT
>NZ_JASKYT010000169.1:0-15184 GCF_041028275.1 Streptomyces sp. PU-14G | reverse complement strand
GGCGGAGGCGGGCTGGGTCGGGGTCGGGGTCGTCGCGGTCGTGTCGTCCGAGGACCCGGTGGCGGCGCCCGCGCCCGCGCCCGCGTCCGTGTTCGTGTGCGCGCCCGTGTCCGATTCCGCTTCGGCCGCGGCCTGCGCGTTGGCCTCCGCTGCCGCTGCGGCGTCCGCCTGCGCCTTCGCCTGCGCCTTGGCCGCGGCCTCCGCTTCCGCGGCGCGCCGCGCTTCTTCCGCCCGCAGCAAGGCTTCCTCCGCCTTGCGCTGACGCTCACGGCGACGCTCCTCCGCCTCGGCGCGGAGCCGCTTCTCCTCCTCGGCGCGCTGGCGCAGTCGCTCCTGTTCCTCCTCGTAGGCGCGCTGTTCGGCCTCGCGGCGCTCGCGCTCCTCCTCGGCGATGCGGCGGGCCTCCTCGGCCTGCTTGCGTGCCTCCTCGGCGCGCCGCGCCTCCTCGCGCTGGCGTTCCAGTTCGGCCTCGCGGCGCTTGCGCTCCTCCTCCTCGCGGCGCAGCTTCTCCAGCTGTTCCTTGCGCTCGCGTTCCTGGCGTTCCTCTTCGGCCTTGCGGCGGGCCTCTTCCTCGGCCTTCCTGCGGGCTTCCTCCTCGGCGCGCTTGCGCGCCTCCTCCTGGGCCTTCTTCTCGGCTTCGGAGAGCGGCAGCACCTGGTCGAGGCGGTGGCGGATGACCGTCGTGACGGCCTCCGGTTCCTGACCGGCGTCGACGACGAGGTAGCGGGCGGGGTCGGCGGCGGCCAGGGTGAGGAAGCCGGAGCGCACCCGCTGGTGGAACTCGGCCGGTTCGGACTCCAGCCGGTCGGGGGCCTCGGTGAAGCGTTCCCGTGCCGTCTCGGGGGCGATGTCGAGCAGCGCGGTCAGGTGCGGAACCAGGCCCTCGGTGGCCCAGCGGGAGATGCGGGCGATCTCGGTCGGCGACAGGTCGCGTCCCGCGCCCTGGTAGGCGACGGAGGAGTCGACGTACCGGTCGGAGATGACCACGGCGCCGCGCTCCAGCGCGGGGCGGACGACGGTGGCGATGTGCTCGGCCCGGTCGGCCGCGTACAGCAGCGCCTCCGCGCGGTGCGAGAGCCCGGAGGAGGAGACGTCCAGCAGGATGGAGCGCAGTCGCTTGCCGACGGGTGTGGAGCCGGGCTCCTTGGTGACGACGACCTCGTGGCCCTTCGCCCTGATCCATTCGGCCAGCGCCTCGACCTGCGTGGACTTTCCGGCCCCGTCGCCGCCCTCCAGGACGAGGAAGAAGCCGTTGCCCGCGGGGGCGTGCTGGGGCCGGCCGCCGCCGAACGCCTCCACGAGGTCACGGCGCAGCGGTACGCCCTGCCGGTCGTCGGTGCGGCCCAGCAGGATCGCGCCGACGGGCAGCAGCAGCGCGCCGACGAGCATCAGCGTGAACGAGGCGCCGCCGTGGTCGAAGACGAAAGCGCCGTCCTCCACCCGGTGCGGCCCGATGAGCGCGGCCACGACGGGCGCGATCAGGGCGCACAGCGCCAGCGACAGCCGTACGACGGCCTGCAGGTGCTCGGTCGTACGGGTGCGGCGGAACTCCTCGGTCTCCTGGTCGAGCAGGGTGTGCAGGGTGTTGGCCGCGATGCCGCCGCCCAGTCCGGCGAGCAGCGCCAGGCCGATGACGGTCGCGGTGTCGGAGACCAGCCCGGCCGCGAGGAGCGCGACACCGGTCAGACCGGTGACGAGCGCCAGCAGGCGGCGGCGGGAGAGCGAGGGCAGCGTGTGCGGCGCCAGCCGGATACCGGCGGCGGTGCCGCCGGTCAGCATCAGCGTCAGCAGCCCGAACGCGACAGGCCCGCCGCCCAGGTCGGCGGCGTGCAGCGGCGCGAGCGCGACCGCCGCGGCGACCGCCCCGCCGACGGCGGCACCCGCGAGGACCAGCAGCGGCACGGCACCCGTACGGCCCTTGTCGGGACCTGACCCGGTGCTCGGCCGGCGCAGCCCCTCCAGCGGGGAGCGGGGGCGCGGGGTGCGCGTGTCGGGCAGTTCGAGGAAGTAGCCGATGGCCGCCGCGGCGGCGAACAGCCCGGCCGCCACATACGAAGCGAGCGCGGCCTGGTGCGAGCCGAACCAGTCGATGCCCGTGCCGAGCAGGTTGCTGAGGAGCGTGACGACCACCAGCCCGGCGGCGGCCAGCGGCAGCGCGACGAAGCCGGTGCGCAGCCACAGGCGGCGCAGCGCGTCGTGGTGGTCGGGCAGCGGCCGCACGGCCGCGCCTTCCAGGGGTGCCGCCGGCAGGAGGGCCGGGGCCGCGCTGTCCCGCGTCACGGTGGACAGCCGCTCGGCGGTGCCGACCACGAAGACGGTGATCAGCAGGATCAGGAAGGCGTTGCCGGGGGTCCAGTCGATCCACAGCGGCGCGACGATCAGGGCGAGCGCGCGGAGGGCGTCGGCGCCGAACAGCGTCCAACGCCGGTCGAGGACCTTCTTCGACGCCTCCTTGCCCTGCTGCGGCGCGTCCCTGTCCTGTTGCGGTGCGTCCTTCTCCTGCGCTGCCGCTGCCGCTGCCCCGGAGGTGTCCTTGTCAGCGGAGTCCGCTGTCCCGCCCGGGCCTCCGGCGCGCTTGGCGCCGCTCTTGCCGACGACGCCGCTCACCAGCGCGGAGACGGGGCCCAGCAGGACGGCGCCGAACAGCAGTGTGGACAGCAGCCGCAGTCCGAAGACGACCGCGACGACGAACGCCATGCCGCGGTACCCGCCGCCGAAGACCGGGTCTCCCGCGACGCCGCGTACGGCCGCCGCCTGCATCGCCAACAACAGCAGCACCAGAAGGCCCAGCATGTCGCCGATCCCACTGGTGAACTGCGCCGTCCACAGCCGCCTCAGCGGCGGGAAACGCAACAGCGCGGTCACGGCGCCCTCGCGGGATTCCGCGGCGAGGGAGTCGTCCGGAGCGGTTGGGGGCGAAGACATCATCCCGCCAGCGTATAGGGAGGGCGCCGCCAACCGGATGCGTACCCGAACATCCGTGTGAACACCGGTTGGCTCCCCGAACGCCTTCCCCGCGGCCTACTCCTCGGTGGACGCCTTCTCCGCGGCGCCCTTCGAAGCGGCGGCCTTCTTGGTCGCCGTCTTCTTCGTCGCCGTCTTCTTGGCAGCGGCCGTCTTGGTCGCTGTCTTGGTCGCTGTCTTGGCCGCCGTCTTCTTCGCGGTCGTCTTCTTCGCGGAGGACTTCTTCGCGGTCGCCTTCTTCGCCGAAGACTTCTTGGCCGGACCCTTCGCCCGCTTCTCCGCCAGCAGCTCGAAGCCCCGCTCCGGGGTGATCGACTCCACCTCGTCGTCCCGCCGCAGCGTCGCGTTGGTCTCGCCGTCGGTCACGTACGGGCCGAAGCGGCCGTCCTTGACCACGACGGGGCGCTCCGTGGTCGGATCGTTGCCCAGCTCCTTCAGCGGCGGCTTGGCCGCCGCACGGCCGCGCTGCTTGGGCTTGGAGTAGATCTCCAGCGCCTGCTCCAGCGTGATCGTGAAGATCTGTTCCTCGTTCTCCAGCGAGCGCGAGTCCGTCCCCTTCTTCATGTAGGGGCCGTACCGGCCGTTCTGGGCGGTGATCTCATTGCCCGACTCCGGGTCCACGCCGACGACCCGGGGCAGCGACAGCAGCCTGAGCGCCTGCTCCAGCGTGACGGTGTCCAGCGACATCGAACGGAAGAGCGAGGCGGTGCGCGGCTTGACCGCGTTCTTGCCGGTCTTCGGCGTGCCCTCGGGCAGCACCTCGGTCACATAGGGGCCGTAGCGGCCGTCGCGGGCCACGATCGGCCGGCCCGTCTCCGGGTCCGTGCCGAGCTCGAAGTCGCCGCTGGGCTTGGCCAGCAGCTCCTTGGCGTACTCGACGGTCAGCTCGTCCGGCGGCAGGTCGTCGGGCACGTCGGCGCGGTGGCCCGGCTCGCCCTCCTGCTGGCTGGGGCCTTCCACGTACGGGCCGTACCGGCCCACCCGCAGGGTGATGCCCTCGCCGACGGGGAAGGAGGAGACACCCTTGGCGTCGATGGCACCGAGGTCGGAGACGAGTTCCTTGAGACCGCCGAGGTGGTCACCGTCGCCGTTGCCCGCCGCGGCGGCCTCGCCGGTGGCCGTGGCGGACTGGCCGTCCCCGCCGTCGCTCCCCTCGCCGAAGTAGAAGCGCCGCAGCCACGGGATGGCCTCCGCGTTGCCGGCGGCGATGCGGTCGAGGTCGTCCTCCATCCTGGCGGTGAAGTCGTAGTCGACCAGCCGGCCGAAGTGCTTCTCCAGGAGTCCGACGACGGCGAAGCTCAGGAAGGACGGCACCAGCGCGGTGCCCTTCTTGAAGACGTAGCGCCGGTCCAGAATCGTGCTGATGATCGAGGCATAGGTGGAGGGGCGCCCGATCTCGCGCTCCTCCAGCTCCTTGACGAGCGTGGCCTCCGTGTAGCGGGCCGGCGGCTTGGTGGCGTGCCCGTCCACCGACATCTCTTCGGCGCGCAGCGGGTCGCCCTCCGACACCTGGGGCAGCCGCCGCTCGCGGTCGTCCAGCTCGGCGTTGGGGTCGTCGGCGCCCTCGACATAGGCCTTGAGGAAACCGTGGAAGGTGATGATCTTGCCGGTGGCGCTGAACTCGGCGTCGCGCCCGTCCGCCGACCTGCCGCCGACCTTGACGGTGACGGACTGCCCGACGGCGTCCTTCATCTGGGAGGCGACGGTCCGCTTCCAGATCAGCTCGTAGAGCTTGAACTGGTCGCCGGTCAGACCCGTCTCGGCAGGCGTACGGAAACGGTCGCCCGAGGGGCGGATCGCCTCGTGCGCCTCCTGCGCGTTCTTGACCTTGCCCGCGTAGGTGCGCGGCTTGTCCGGCAGGTAGTCGGCGCCGTACAGCTGGGTGACCTGGGCGCGGGCGGCCGACACGGCGGTGTCCGAGAGCGTGATGGAGTCCGTACGCATGTACGTGATGAAGCCGTTCTCGTACAGCTTCTGCGCCACCTGCATGGTGGACTTCGCGCCGAAGCCCAGCTTGCGGCTCGCCTCCTGCTGGAGGGTGGTCGTACGGAAAGGCGCGTACGGCGAGCGGCGGTAGGGCTTGGACTCCACGGAACGGACCGAGAAGTCCGTGTCCTCCAGCGCCGCGGCCAGGGCGCGCGCGCCCTCCTCGTCCAGGTGCAGCACGGCTGCCTCTTCAGCCGTTTCCTTGAGCTGCCCGTCCGAGCCGAAGTCGCGCCCCTGGGCGACACGGCGGCCGTCCACCGTGGTCAGCCGGGCACCGAACGTCGCCGGATCGCCCGCCGCACCGGCCCCCGCTCCCGTCGAGGCATCCCCCGCCTGCCCCGCCGCGAACGTGCCGGTCAGATCCCAGTACTCGGCGGAACGGAACGCCATGCGCTCCCGCTCCCGCTCCACGACCAGCCGGGTGGCCACGGACTGCACGCGGCCCGCCGACAGCCGCGGCATGACCTTCTTCCACAGCACCGGAGAGACCTCGTATCCGTACAACCGGTCGAGGATCCGGCGCGTCTCCTGCGCGTCGACCAACCGCTGGTTGAGGGCGCGCGGGTTGCGGACCGCGTTCTGGATCGCGTCCTTGGTGATCTCGTGGAAGACCATCCGCTTGACCGGGACCTTCGGCTTGAGCACCTCCTGCAGGTGCCAGGCGATGGCCTCGCCCTCGCGGTCCTCATCGGTGGCGAGGTAGAGCTCGTCGGAGTCGGCCAGCAGGTCCTTGAGCTTTTTGACCTGGTCCTTCTTGTCGCTGTTGACGACGTAGAGGGGTTCGAAATCGTGGTCGACGTTGACACCGAGCCGGGCCCACGGCTCACCCTTGTACTTCGCGGGAACCTCGGCCGCACCGCCGGGGAGGTCACGGATGTGCCCGACGCTGGCCTCGACGACGTAACCAGGGCCGAGATAGCCCTTGATCGTCTTGGCCTTGGCAGGCGACTCGACGATCACGAGTCGGCGCCCGCCGTTTGCTGTCTCGTGGGTCGGGGACAACTTCTGCTCTTCTCTCCGGTCGGCTGCTATCTGTATCGCATCGGTATCGCTGCGGAGTGTGACGGTACCTCCCGCCCCCATGTCAAACGGGAAAAGTCGGCAACGCCACTCGAACGGTAACCCGACAACCAGCCGTGGCGCCGCCCGACGGCTCTGGCAACATGTCGGGGGCACATCACCAGGTACCGCTCGACCTCGGAGGTCTTGTGTCCAATCCCAACCAGCCCGGTTACGGCTATCCCCAGCAGCCGGGCCAGAACCCCTACAACCAGCCGCCCGGCCAACCGGGACAGCCGGGTTACGGCTACCCGCAGCAGCAGCCGATGGCCGCCATGCCCGGCCAGTACACGGGCGATCCGAACGCCCCCTACGGCTACGACCCGTACGGACGGCCGCTCTCGCACAAGTCGAAGATCGTCGCGGGCGTGCTCGGGATCCTTCTCGGCTCCTTCGGCGTGGGCCGTTTCTACACCGGCCACATAGGCATGGGCATCGGTCAGCTCGCCGTCGCGATCTGCACCCTCGGCCTCGGGGGCCTGTGGGGCTTCATCGACGGGATCATCTTCCTGACGAGCTCGGATCGGACCGACAGCGACGGCCGCATCCTGCGTGGCTGAGACCGGCGCGAGCCCAGGGGGAGGGCTGCGCGTCACGAGGGGAGGCACCGGCCGCATGGCGAACACCAACGTCCCTGATGCTGTGGGCCGACTCCGCGCCGCCCTCTCCCACCCGGCCGCCCCGCCGCTGGCGACAGCGGCGGCCGGTCTCGTCGGTGCCTGTTACCTGTGGGGCACCGACCCGCACGAACCCGGCGGCTGGCTGCCGCGCTGCCCCTTCAACTGGGCCACCGGGCTGCTCTGCCCGGCCTGCGGCGGCACCCGCATGGTCTACGACCTCATGCACGGCGACCTCGCGACGGCGCTGCACGACAACGCCGCCCTGCTGACGGTCGGCCTGCCCGTCGCCGGATACCTGTCCGCGCGCTGGCTGTGGGAAGGACTGCGCGGTCGCCGCTGGGCACCCCGGATGAGCACCCGGGGCACAGTGGCCGTCCTGAGCGCCGCCGTCGCTTGGACGGTGGCCCGCAACCTGCTGTAGGCCAGCCCCAGGGCCCGGCCGCCCTGGTACCCGACGTCGCCTCCGGAGCGGCGTCAGCCCAGGATGGGCACTCAGCCCGGGACCGGCACTCAATCCGGGGCCGGCGCTCAATCCGGACCGGCGCCTCTCAGCTCTGGACCGGCGCTCGGTCCGGCACCAGCGTCAGTCCGGCACCGGCATCAGGAAGCCCCGCTCCACCAGCAGCCGCAGCGACTCCGGTGTACGGGCACGCAGCTCGCCCACGTCCTCCCCCAGCAGCTCCCCGATGGCCTCCAGGATGCGCCCGGCGCTCAGCGTGCCGTCGCACACCCCTGCGAACCCGGCACCCACCGTGTCCACCGTCATCGCGCGCCGCATCCCGCGGTTCTGCCGCAGCACCACGTACTGCGGGTCCTCCGCGCCCGGCTCGCCGATCTCCTCCTGCACGACCTCGTCCGCGAGCACGTACCGGTGCTCCAGCAGCGCCGCGTCGTCCGTGCGGCGCAGGAAGTCCTGCCGTGCGAAGTGCGCGCGGATCACCTCGCCCAGCGGCTGCTCGACAGGGTGCGGCCACTCCTCGGCCAGCACGGAGGGCTGCTCGGCGTCGCTGCGGCGCAGCGTGATCCAGCCGAACCCGACGGCCTGCGTGCCGCGCGCCGCGAACTCCTCCAGCCAGGCGTCGTAGCGCTCCGCGTACGCGGCCGGGTCGCCGCGGTGATCCCCCGCGTCGCGCAGCCACAGCTCCGCGTACTGCGTGACGTCCTGCGCCTCCCGCTGCACGATCCACGCGTCGCACCCCGGCGGCACCCACGCCGCCACGCGCTCCCGCCAGTCCTCCCCCTCACGGTGCTCCCAGTTGGCCAGCAGCTGGCAGTAGCCACCCGGGGCCAGACGGTCGGCCGCCTGCTGGACGAGGCCGCGGCACAGGTCGTCGCCCGCCATGCCACCGTCCCGGTAGGTCAGGCGGGCGCCCGGAGAGATCACGAACGGCGGGTTGGAGACGATCAGGTCGTACGGCTCCGCGTCCGCGACCGGCTCGAACAGCGACCCCTGGCGCACCTCGGGCTCGGGCACGCCCGACAGCGCCAGGGTCAGGCGTGCGAAACGCAGCGCACGCGGGTTGAGGTCGGTGGCGGTGACGTGGGAGGCGAAGCGGGCGGCGTGCAGCGCCTGGACGCCCGAGCCGGTCCCCAGGTCGAGAGCCCTGGCGACCGGGGTGGTCACCATGAGGCCGGCCAGCGTGGTCGAGGCACCGCCCACGCCCAGGACGACGTCCCGGGAGGAGTCCGCCGAGGCACCCACGCCACCCGCCCCGCCCACCGCGCAGCCCAGGTCGCTGACGACCCACCAGTCCTCGCCGTCCGGACCGCTGTAGGGACGGACGTCGACGGTGGCGCGGACCTGCTCCGTCGGGCCCGGGTCCGCGACCCGTTCCAGCCACCGGTCGGCCAGCGCCGCGTCCAACGGCAGCACGGCCGCAGCGCGTTCGCGGGAGACGGGCCGCTGGAGCAGGAACAGCCGTGCAAGGGTCTCCAGCGGCTCCTGACCGCGAGTGGCGCGGAGAGCCGGAACGGTCTCACCCCGGGCGAGAGCCGCGTAGGCGGGTGCGCCCAGTAGATCGAGCAGCCCGTCGGCGGTGAAACCGGCCGCGGCCAGTGCCTCCCGCAGCATTCGGGTGCTCTCGGGCGTGGGCTCGGGCAGTGCGTCAGTTCTCACCCGCGCCATTCTCCTTCGCGCTCGCGCACGGCCGCGAACGGGGCCTCGGGGCGCGGGGCATCCGGCCCCGCGCCCGGGAGCCCGACCGCACGGGCGAGCGACTCGCCGCCCCCGCGTCCCGAAGCCCGGTCCGCGCGAGACGGGCGACAAGCCGCCCGGGGCGGGCAGTCGGCTGCGCGGGTCGGACGGCCGACCACGCGAGACGGGCCACACGCCGCATGGGGCGGACAGCCGGCCGCGCGAGACGGGCCGCACGCCGCGCGAGACGGGCGGCGCACCGCGCGGGCGAGGCGATCAGCCGTGCGCGGCGGGTGGCGATCCGTTCGGGGCGCGGGGGTGGCGGTCGCCGCCGTCCGGCCCGCGGACCGGTCGGTCCGGCTCACTTGTCGGTCACGCCGGTCTTCTTGCAGCTCTCCTGATTGGCCATCGCCTTGCCCACGTCGCCGGTCGACAGCTTGTGCAGCGCCTCGTCACCCCGCTGCCCCAGCGTCTTGAGCTTGGCCGCCACGCTGTCGAGCCCCTCGTCGAACTTGTCGCCGGTGGGGAGCTTGTCGACGGCGGTCTTCAGGTCGTTGTACTGGCTGGCGATGCCGTTGAGCTCCTTGATGGCGTTCTTCTGCATCTTCTCGCCGTTGTCGACGGGCGGGGCGCCCGCCTTCTTCACCGCCCGCGCCATCGCCTTGTACGCGTCGGAGACCTTCTTGAAACCGGCCGAGTCGGCCTTCTTGACCTCTTCGGGGGACTTGTTCGCCTGGGAGGCCTCCGCGATGGCGGCGTTGGCCTGCCTGACCTTCGTCAGCTGCGGCTGGAGGTCGTCGCAGACGCTCTTGGCCCACTCGTCCGTCTTGCCGCTGTCGTCAATGCAGCCGGTCAGCGCGAGTACGAGTACGGCGCCGCCGGACAGCGCCGCCGTGAGCTTCTTGTTCACCGGATCGGTCCCTTCATGGCTGTTCGGCCCGGAACATACACGCCACGGAGGGAGTGGCGGCGAGCCGGAAGACCCCTATGTCTACTATTGCAGCCGTTTGCACCAACGGGGGTCTGCGACATCACGGACACGCGTGAGCCCGCAGGACCGCGTTGTCGCGGCCCGTCGGCGCTGAGACGAAACACACACGAGAACGGGCGGGACGCCAACGCGTCCCGCCCGTCCGCCGGTTGACCCGGAACGCGCCCTTCCCCGCCGGGGGACGGCGCGCACGGACCCGCCGCTAGGAGGCGGCCACCGGATCCACCGGATCCGAGGGCTTCGCCGTCCGCTCGGTGTTGTCTTCCTCACCCACGGCGATACCGCGCCGCTTGGAGAGGTAGACGGTGCCGACGACGACGGCCACCGCGACCGCCGCGACGACGGCGCGGGCGCCCACACTCTTGTCCTCGCCGTAGCTGAACTTCACCACGGCGGGCGCGATCAGCAGGGCCACCAGGTTCATGACCTTCAGCAGCGGGTTGATCGCCGGGCCCGCGGTGTCCTTGAAGGGGTCGCCGACGGTGTCACCGATGATGGTCGCCTCGTGCGCCTCGCTGCCCTTGCCGCCGTGGTGACCGTCCTCCACCAGCTTCTTCGCGTTGTCCCAGGCGCCACCGGAGTTCGCGAGGAAGACGGCCATCAGGGTGCCCGCGCCGATCGCGCCGGCCAGGAACGCCGCCAGCGCCCCGACGCCGAAGGTGAAGCCCACCAGGATGGGGGACATCACCGCCAGCAGCCCCGGCGTCGTCAGCTCGCGCAGCGCGTCCTTGGTGCAGATGTCCACGACACGGCCGTACTCCGGCGTCTGCGAGTAGTCCATGATGCCGGGCTTCTCGCGGAACTGCCGCCGCACCTCGAAGACGACCGAACCGGCCGAGCGGGAGACCGCGTTGATGGCGAGCCCGGAGAAGAGGAACACCACCGCGGCACCGAACATCAGCCCGACCAGCGTGCTGGGCTGCGCGATGTCCACCAGGTCCAGCATCTTGTTCTTGTTCTGGTCCGCCTCGGTCAGCGCCTTGCCCAGCTCGGTACGGTACGAGCCGAAGAGCGCCGCCGCGGCGAGCACGGCCGTGGCGATGGCGATGCCCTTGGTGATCGCCTTGGTGGTGTTGCCCACCGCGTCCAGGTCGGTCAGCACCTGAGCCCCCGCGCCCTCGACGTCACCGGACATCTCGGCGATGCCCTGCGCGTTGTCGGAGACGGGGCCGAAGGTGTCCATGGCCACGATCACCCCGACCGTGGTCAGCAACCCGGTGCCCGCCAGCGCCACGGCGAACAGCGCCAGCATCACCGTGCCGCCGCCCAGCAGGAAGGCGCCGTAGACGCTCAGCCCGATCAACAGCGCCGTGTAGACGGCC
Source organism: Streptomyces sp. PU-14G (assembly GCF_041028275.1). Classification (NCBI taxonomy): domain Bacteria; kingdom Bacillati; phylum Actinomycetota; class Actinomycetes; order Kitasatosporales; family Streptomycetaceae; genus Streptomyces; species Streptomyces sp. PU-14G. Next base: position 4,108 of record NZ_JASKYT010000169.1, on the reverse strand, counting down.
GATTCGAGGCCGATGGAGATGCCGGAGAGGACCACCGTGGCGGGGCCCGTCAGCGACGTCCTGCCGATGTCCCGGACGGGCTTGCGGGTGGTCTCGGTGAAGTAGCCGGTCAGCTGCTGGATGAGGGCGGCCAGCACGATGCCGATCGCCACGGCCACGATAGCCAGCACCCGCGGGTCGCCGCTGTGGCCGAGAATCTCGTCGGCCTCGTCCCCGGAGACGCCCTTGAGGTCCGCGTAGCTGGAGGGCAGGTACACGAACGCGGCGATGGCCACCAGCACCAGCGAGATCACCGCGGAGATGAAGAAGCCGCGGTTGATCGCCGTCATACCGCTGCGGTCGGAGCGGCGCGGAGCCACGGCGAACACACCGACCATCGCGGTGAGCACCCCGATGGCGGGGACGAGCAGCGGGAAGACCAGCCCGTCGTTGCCGAACACCGCGGTGCCCAGGATCAGCGCGGCCACCAGCGTCACCGCGTAGCTCTCGAACAGGTCGGCCGCCATGCCCGCGCAGTCACCGACGTTGTCGCCCACGTTGTCCGCGATGGTGGCGGCGTTGCGCGGGTCGTCCTCGGGGATGCCCTGCTCGACCTTGCCGACGAGGTCGGCGCCGACGTCCGCCGCCTTGGTGAAGATGCCGCCGCCGACACGCATGAACATCGCGATGAGTGCGGCGCCGAGCCCGAATCCCTCCAGCACCTTCGGCGCGTCCGCCGCGTAGACCAGCACCACGCACGCGGCGCCCAGCAGACCGAGCCCGACGGTGAACATCCCGACGACGCCACCGGTACGGAAAGCGATCTTCATGGCCTTGTGGGAGACGGCGGTGAGGTCGACGGGAATTTCCCCCGGCTCACCCTTCGCCGCTCCGGTCACAGCCGGCGCCGGCGCCCCCGTGGGGGTGGCCGGAGTCGCCTCACGCGCCGCAGCGGCCACACGCACATTGCTACGTACCGCGAGCCACATGCCGATATAGCCGGTCGCCGCCGAGAAAGCCGCACCGACCAGGAAGAACAACGAACGGCCGATTCGCTGCGTCATATCATCGGCCGGCAACAGCATGAGCAGGAAGAAGACGACCACCGCGAAGACCCCGAGGGTGCGCAGCTGCCGCGCCAGATAGGCGTTCGCCCCCTCCTGCACGGCCGAGGCGATCTTCTTCATGCTGTCGGTGCCCTCGCCCGCGGCGAGCACTTGTCGTACCAGCACCAAACCGACGCCGAGCGCTGCGAGCGCGACAACCGCGATCACGATCGCGAGTCCCCGGTTGCCACTGGTCAGCTCTGCGGCGTCAGCGAGGTGCTGGGGGTGATGAAATGGGCTGAGTTGCCCCGCCATTCGTCCTCCTTGACGTTTGGCACATGGGCGCGCGCAAGCACGCTCAGGCGTCCTGCTGCAAAGATGTGGACGGATTGTAGGGAGCGCCACTAGATCAAAACAGAGCGCAGCAGCGAGAATTCGCTGGGAACGGCGAAGATCAGCCGCACACGAGCCGGTCAATTCGCTCGCACGAGGGAATGGGCAAATTCAACTGACGCCCGGAAAATGATCTATCGAGTGACCAGGAAAACCAGCGCTGACTCGTTTAGATCCTGGTCAGTGGCGGTCGCAATTATTCTGTCGATCAGCCGATGATCGTCCAAGAAGATCCACAGAAACAGTGCCGAGCAACCGAAAGCCCGCCGCGGATGCGGCGGGCCTACGACAAACGGGGCGAGTGGGACGGTGGAGACTCAGGGGAGAACAGGCTCGATCGTGGGCCAGCTCATGCGGATCACACCGCCGTTCTCGTCGGTCGTGACCTCGACGTCGTCCACGAGGCCGCTGATCACCGCGAGCCCCATCTCGCCATCGCCCTCGTCCTCCTCGGCCACCGGCTCGGGAATCTCGTCCCGCGCCCCGGGCAGCAACGCGCCCTCGGCCTCGACGAGCCCACCGCCCGAGCCGCTGCCCTTGCCGCCCCCGTCACCGTTGGCGGAGGGAGCGGCGGACGCCGAAGCGCCCAGAGTGCCACCGGGCAGCGAGAAACGCCGGTGCGGCGCGTCGTCACCCACCTCGATGGAGAACTTCTTCTCGTCCTCGATCAGGGAGACCCGCACGGGGGTGCCGAGGCCGTGGCTCATGTGCAGGCCGACAGCCCGCGTGCACGCCTCGCCGACGGCCAGCCGCACCTCGTCGAGCACCGCTTCGTCGACCCCGGCCCGCCGCGCCACGGCAGCGGCCACCAGCCGCGCCGTACGGACGTGCTCCGGCAGCGCGCTGAAGAGCAGCTCCACGGTGGCCATGCCATCCCCCTCGGTCTTCGGTGAGTCGTGACAGGGCACCCAGGGCTCTTGGAGCCGGACCCCGGCGACCCCGCCTTCCAGTCAAGCGGGAGGCCGCCGGACCGCCTGCACCGGGGTGGGGCGGGCCGACGGCCCGAACGCGTCAGTCAGTGGCCGCTACGGCCTCGTCGACCGAGGAGTGGATCGGGAAGACCTTGGTGAGGCCAGTGATCCGGAAGATCTTGAGAATGCGCTCCTGGTTGCAGACAAGACGCAGCGAGCCCTCGTGCGCACGCACCCGCTTGAGCCCGCCCACGAGCACGCCGAGCCCGGTGGAGTCGAGAAAGTCGACACCCTCCATGTCCACGACGAGGTGGTAGCTGCCGTCGTTCACGAGCTCGACCAGCTGCTCACGCAGCTTGGGCGCGGTGTATACATCAATCTCGCCACCGACCTCGACGATCGTGCGATCGCCGACGGTACGGGTCGACAGGGACAGGTCCACGGATCCTCCAGCACCTTGCTATCGAGCGGTCAGCCCCCTCGGTTCTCCCTCCCCCTGCCCTGACGGAGGGAGGTACCCCCAAAGGCAGGGGACGGATCGGCAGCCGCAGAAGCATTCAATCACTTACCAGCAGGCGAGGACGACGCCTTGCGGCCATTGTCCGCCTCGCCAGTGACACACTCGGTACCGATGGCCAACGAACAGCACACCCGATCCGCGAGCGTACGCCCGCGAGCCGAGCCCGACCGCTCGGCTCCCCACGGCGACCCTCGCGACGTGCTCGCTCGTCTCACCAGGGGGACGGACCGCGCCGGGCGTGTCACCCATACGGAGCACTTGCCCCCGCGAAACGGTCGCCATGCGCAATGGCCTGACCGGATCCGGCCGGAAGTGATCGAGGCCGTACGCCGAACGGGCATCGACCGCCCCTGGGAGCACCAGGCCCGCGCCGCCGCCCACGCCCTCGACGGCGACTCCGTGATCATCGCCACGGGCACCGCCTCCGGCAAATCCCTCTCCTACCTCACCCCCGTCCTCAGCACCCTCCTGGACGGCGCCGAAGCTCCCAACGGACGCGGCGCCACCGCGCTGTACCTGGCCCCCACCAAGGCCCTCGCCGCCGACCAGCGCCGCGCCGTCACCGGTCTCGCCGCCCCCCTCGGCACAGCGGTACGACCCGCCGTCTTCGACGGGGACACCCCCGTCGAAGAGCGCGAATGGGTGCGCCAGTACGCCAACTACGTGCTCACCAACCCGGACATGCTGCACCGCAGCCTGCTGCCGGGACACGCCCGCTGGTCCTCCTTCCTGCGGGCGCTGCGCTACGTCGTCATCGACGAGTGCCACACCTACCGCGGCGTCTTCGGCTCCCACGTCGCCCAGGTGCTGCGGCGACTGCGCCGCGTGTGCGCCCGCTACGGCGCCGAACCCGTCTTCCTGCTCGCCTCCGCCACCGCCGCCTCCCCCGGCGAGGGCGCGGCCCGGCTCACCGGCGTGCGGCCCGTCGAGATCACCGAGGACACCTCCCCGCGCGGCGAGACGGTCTTCGCCCTGTGGGAACCGCCACTGACCGAGTACGAGGGCGAGCGCGGGGCCCCCGTCCGCCGCACCGCGACCGCCGAGTCCGCCGAGTTGCTCACCGACCTGGCCGCCCAGGGCGTACGCACCGTCGCCTTCGTCCGCTCCCGGCGTGGCGCCGAACTGATCTCCCTCATCGCACAGGACCGACTCGCAGCCGTCCCGGCCCCACGCGAACCGACCCCGGAGAGCGCCCGGCCCCGGCCGGGTGGGGGGACGGTTGCGGGGGCAGCCCCAGATGCCGGCGCAGCCCCCGCAAC